>SLDV01000091.1 GCA_007125165.1 Geobacteraceae bacterium
ATAAAAACGTTTGGGGTTTTCGCGCTGATTCCGCCCCGGCTCCAGCAGATGGGCATAATGATGACGCTGATTCCAAGGAGTATTGGACACTTCAGCGAGCATGTGCGTGCAGTTGCCGACATGGTCGTAGCCGAAATAGAAATTCACCGGACTGAAATACAAACCGAGGGTACGCAGGTTGAGTAGAGCGTAGACAGTGCCGGCCACGGGAACACCGGTCAGTTCCAGTAGTCGCTGTTTGACGGACAGGTGCAACGGCTCGGTGGTCGGGCCCAGATAGTCGGAACGTAAAAAACGACTTAAAGCAAAGCGCTTAACTGAAAACCAGCGCCCGAGATCAGGCAATTCATCGACCTTTTCCAGATCGAGAAACCACATGAAGAAGGGATAAGAGAAACTGTGCTGGCGCGGAATAAAGCGCTGATGCGCTACCCGCCCGACGTAGAGAGCCGAGGTCATGGCGTCACCCCCAGGGCGGCACAAACACGCAGGGCGCTCTGCACGCCATCTTCATGAAATCCGTTGTGCCACCAGGCCCCGCAGTAGTGGATGCGTTCCGTGCCGGAGATTTTTGACCACTGTTGCTGGGCATTAATGGCCTCCAGATCAAAAATCGGGTGATCATACTGATAACGACCGATAATCGACTCTTCCGGAATATCCTCGTTCAGCGTGACCAGGTAGTCATGTTGCTTATCAAGACACTGGAGCCGGTTCATGTAATAGGTGACCGTTGAGCGCCCCTGCCCCGGCTGGCGCAGATGATAATTCCAGCTCGCCCGGGCGCGCGGGTTTTGGGGTAACCAACGCCTGTCGGTATGCAGAATCACATCATTGGCAGTGAACCGGAAGGAACCGAGGATCCGCTGTTCATCCGCTGTCGCTTCAGCGATCATTCGTAACGCCTGATCGCCATGACAGGCCAGCACAACCTCATCGAAGTCCAGCTCCTGCTCTGCAGTTACCACCTTCACCGTATCAGCATGACGTCTGATCGTCTTAACACCGGCACCCAGACAAATCCCCCCTTTAAATGGGGAAGTCAGGGGTTCAATATAGCTGCTCGATCCCCCCTTGATGGTGTACCACTGGGGACGATCAACCAGATTGAGCAGTCCGTGGTTTTCAAAAAACCGCACAAAAAACAGCAGCGGAAATTCACGCGTCTGCTCCAGGTCCGCCGACCAGATCGCTGAAATCATCGGTAGCAGGTAATTATCGATAAACAAGCCACCGTACCTCTGACGATCGAGAAAAGCTCCCAGGGTAGTGCCTGGCGGCGACTCAATGGCGGCCTGGCGAACCTGACGATTAAAGCGCACGATATCCGCCAACATGCGCCAAAAGCCAGCATTCACCAGATTGCCCCGCTGGGCAAACAAACTGCTGAGATTATTACCATTATACTCCAGCCCGAGGGCCGGGTTGGTAACCGAAAAGCTCATCTCGGTGGGTTGATAGTCGACCCCCAGCTCATCCATCAAGCGAATGAATCCGGGATAGGTACGATCATTAAAAACAATAAAACCGGTATCAATGGCGCTTTGCTCCCCCTGCCATTCAACCTGTACAGTGTGGGTATGCCCGCCGAGACGCCGGTCTGCCTCGAACAGGGTCACCTGGTATTTGCGACTTAAATAATAGGCTGCGGTTAAACCGGCAATGCCGGAGCCGATAACAGCAATACGTTTTTTCATCTGACCATCTTTCGGGCAAGGGCAAGCCACAGCGAGCGTGGCAGCACAGAGAGCAATTTCATCGTACCGGTAAAGCGTTTGGGGAAATGAATCTCCTTTTTACCGCCGGCGATTCCCTTGCGGATGGCACTACTGGCCTCCTCCACCGTGACCAGGCAGGGCATAGGAAAATCATTGCGATCGGTCAGGGGAGTTTTGACAAAACCGGGGGCGACATGACTGACGCGAATCCCCTCTGCGGCCAGACCGATGCGCAGGGTATCGAGCATGTAGGCCACCGCCGCCTTGGACGCGCCGTAAGCCTCAGCCCGCGGCAGGGGCAGATAGGCAGCAGATGAGCCGATGCCGACCAGATGCGGGTTTCTGCCATGGCGCAGGGCCGGCAGCACCCCTTCGATAGAGTGCGCCAGGGATTCAACATTGGCGCGCATTACCCGCGCCACCAGGGCACTGTCAAAGACCGGCAGATCGATATATTCGCAGTTACCGGCTGAGAGAATCGCCAGGTCAAGGGTCTCAAGACCGGCAAACCACTCCAGCGTCGCCTCCCGGTCTTCCAGATCAACCTGAGCGGAATGAATTCCCAGCGTCTCAAGCTCGGCCAGCGCGGCCGGCGAACGCCCCAGGGCCCACACTTCATGCCCCGCCGCATGGTAATCTAGAGCCAGTTGCCTGCCGATACCCGAAGTTGCTCCGGTAATCAGAATCTTCATGCCGAAAACCTCCTTTTGACTGCCCGCACCAGAGGGCCCAGCAGGGGCAACTGCTCGTAGAGCAACAGGCCCAGATCAAAATAGTCGCGGTGGTCATCAACCAGACCATTTTCGGCAAAATGCAGACAACTGATACCCGGCACTTCGACCACCCCCCCACGGTTCAAACGGGGATGACGCAAATGCATCACCCACTGCACAAACACCTGGTCGTCGCTGATCCGGGGCGGGGAAAAGTCGAAACGAATCTGCTCGACATTGGCGTAAAGCTCAGCAAAATAATCACGCAGAGCCGACAAACCGTTGAGGCTGTGAGCCGGATCACTGAAACGGATATCTTCACTGTAGATGCCGCTGAGCAGATCCAGGTTGTCGCGATTCAGTCGCTGGTAGGTATTAAAAAAATGTTCCAGTGCCGATTCCGATATCATCATTACCCCCGCTCATCCGCCAGAGAAGCCAACAACCGCTTGCGCAAACCAGCATCCAGTGGCTGCTCCGCATCCAGCCAGATACCGGCATAAAGAACAGCAAATTCCGGAGAAAATACACTTACAAGGATTTCATTGTTGAGAATCAACTGGGTCGACTGATGGTCGGCGTCATAGCAAAGACGATAACGATCCCCCTTGGCGACATCGCGATAGGCCTGATGAAGCTGGTCAATCTGCGGTCGATATTGATCTAGCTCGCTCTGCAAATATTGCCGTGACAATATCTCTTCCGCAGCGGTGATAAAATTTTCTGCGGTCAGCGCCACATTATAGGTCAGACGCAGACAAAAAGAACGCCGCGCCTGCAGCACGTCGCTCTGCACCGCGTCTGCCGGCGCCAACAGCTCAGCGTCATAGACCCGGATAAAACCCATGTAGCGGACGTTCCCCTCCCCCCGCACCACCAGACCACCCGCAGGGTCTGCATGAGCGGGCGCCACGGCTAACAGCAGGAACAACGGCAACAGCAGCAAAACTTTATAGTAACTATTCAGCTCCATCCTTAACGCAGGACTGGGGGTCCTGTGTCTGTCGCCAGGGAGGGCGACAGACAAGCGGCCATGGACGGCGAAAAGCGTCCCTTGACACAGGATTGCCGACCCTGCGCCGGGCATACACCTTTTAATTATTCGCATCATCATCGTCTCCTGCATCTTCAACCGGCTGAAAAGCAATCGTCACCTGAGCCAGTTCAAATCCGAACTTGGACATGGTTGCGCGGTTGAGTAAAACACCATCCGGCTGCAAAAACATCCAGTCATCAAAACGCACCTTCCAGGTTGAACCACGGGCTTCCAGGTTCAGCACATAGGTCCAGTACAGGGCGTTACCATAAACAGCACCCTCAGCCAAACCGACAACGTCAGCAGCCCGTCCACTGAAATCATGAGGACCGGTCCTTTCGATCGTCCAGATGCGCTCACTGTGTTCACCATCACTCCAGACGAACTGCTCATCCAGTACCAGCTCGCCGGCATCGTTGAGGTAGCCGGTAATATCCACGACAAACTGACGCAGCAACTCCCCTTTGCGATCCTGGACAATGCCCCAGCCACGGGTCTCACCGATAAAATAGTCGAACAGGTCAAACTCCGGCTGCTGCCCGGCATAGCGCTTAACATCGACCGCTGAGCATCCCGCAGTGAGAAACAGCAGCGCCAGGACAACTATCATCAACGCGAATCTTTTATTTTTCATGATGCAACCCTACCTGTGAGTTGACAGCCGAGAACTGCGTTCAGAAACTTGCTGACTTGATTAGTAATATATATAGAAATTCTTTTTTTGTCTAGGACAAATTTTCATCTATTTGATTAATATTGTTTTTTGTTGTGATTTTAATGGTATCTCCACAGGGAATCTGGACCGGAATAGTCATTTTATGATTCAATTGAATTATTGTAGTGATCGGCTTGGCGACTGCCGGGGAGCGCTGACCAGAGTCAGGCGGGCAAACCTTCGAAAAACAGGAGACGTCATGATGTACGACAATGATGCCTCACGCAGATACCGCAAGGAAGCAGAAGCTAAAGTCACTGAATTCCTGCAACGCACCATTGCGACTGACCAGGAGCGCACTGAACACGAACTGCGCATCTACCAGGTCGAACTTGAAATGCAGAACCTGGAGTTACGTGAAACCCAGCACCGTTTACAACAATCCCTTGACCACATCAGTTGCCTGTACCACCAATCACCCGTCGGGTTTGTGACCATCGACAA
>SLDV01000038.1 GCA_007125165.1 Geobacteraceae bacterium
CACTGAAAAATGAAAAGAAGAATTCAGAATTCAGGAGTCAGAATTAAGAAGAAGTGCTTAACCTCCTGTATTCTATATACAAAATTCTATATTCTGCTTTTTTCTGTGTCTCCGTGTGAGGCAAGGTTTTTTCCGCGTTTTTCCGTGTGTTCCGTGGACCAATGATCACAGCTTTGTGGATCACGCAGTTCAGGTGTTCTCTTTACGTATCACCGAATCAAGCTTGACCACATCCAGCTGTGAGCCCCGACGATTGTCGGTAAGAAGAGCCTGACGCAGTCGATCAATTTGAGCTGAAATCTTCTTAAGGTGTTCTTCGATCTGATTGTACTGTTTTTGCTGCTGGTTGATCAGATATTCAAGAATACTCCCCTGACTTGAAAGACGTTCGATAATCGCATCGGTTTCAGTACGGGCAGCACTGAGCTTGGCATAGTTTTCTTCAATGCGGGAAACGCGATCATCCAAACTGGAGCCGGTGATAATCCGGCGCGCGGGAGAGACATTCTGTTCTTCGCTTTCTTCTCCTGTTACCTTGTGCTCCTCTTCAAACGAAAGCTCATTGACCGCGTCGTTGACCATGTCCATATCAATACTGCGGGTTTCTTCGACAAAGGCAGAGAGCATCAGGTAATCACAAATCAGGTTAATCAGGCGCGGAATACCGCCGCTGAAACGGAAAATGACATCAAAAACTCCTTCATCAAAATTGACGCAATCACGCTTGCCGACGGTACTGAGGCGATGGAGAATATACTCCTCGACTTCTTCACGATTCAAAGGATTCAGATGGCAACTGATGCTAATGCGCTGGCGTAGTTGCCGCAGCGAAGGACGAGCGATAATCTGTTTGAGCTCGGGCTGTCCAACAAGGATGATCTGTACCAGCTTGAAACTGTCAGCTTCCAGATTGGAGAGCAGACGGATTTCTTCCAGGGCTTCTTCAGATAAATTCTGGGCTTCGTCGATGATAATAATCGCCTGCCGCCCTGCAATATTTTCAGCGAGCAGATAGTCGTTGAGTTCGTTAAGCAATTGAACTTTATCTTTGCCCTCAGTTTTAAGCCCGAAATCATCATTAATCAGGGCAATCAGTTGATGCCCGTTCACCTTGGTGTTGAAGACCATGGCAAGAGCCATTTCACCACTGATCTTGTTGATAATGTCGCGCAACAGGGTGGTTTTTCCGGAGCCGACCTCGCCGGTTAAAAGAGAAAAGCCCACCCGCTCCTGCACACCATACTGCAGGTAACTCAAGGCCTTGCGATGCCCTTTACTCAAGTAAAGAAACTTGGGGTTGGGCAGCAGGTCGAAGGGTTTGGCGCTTAAATTGAAAAAGTCGGTATACATAATTAAAACCGTATTGATCCACTAAGAGTGATGATGTTATTGCGATAATCCCGTCCGCTAAGGTCCGAGTCGTTGTAGCGGTACCGATAAGAAAGTGATGTTAAAAAACGCCGGTATTCGTACCCGAGGGAGCCCCCTAACGTATAGCGGTGAATTTTTTCATCGGTAGCCGGATCGGGGTCTTTGTTGTCGATACGTTCATATCCTGCTTCCATGCCCGCACTCAACGCACGTCCGATCTGCCGATCTATTGTCAGGCGCATCCCGTATGATTCGTCAACTCGGTCCTGACGCAGAAAATCAAGTTCTCGCCAGAAAATAACGGTTTGGGCACTGGCTCTGGGAGGCTGATAGCCGAGGGTAAAGCTGGCTTCACGGGCTCGTGACAGGCCGTCCGCAGCGGTCATGGTGAAATCCTGGCTGTAGGCCAGGGTCCCCTGTACTGCGGCGCTGAGCAGGTAGGTCGCATCTGCGGCCCAGATGTTCCTGGTCGTTTCATCGCCGCGATCATAATCGATTCTGGTGCGCCCGATCATGGCATTCAATGTAGTCCGTGCACCGAGACGGTAGTTGGTTCCGACTGAGGCCTCATGGCGGTCATAGTCTTCAATGTTACGGTCATTATCGTGATAGGTGTACTGGTAGCGCCCCCAGACATCCAGGTTGGCTGAGATATTTTTCTCTATGGTCGTCCGGCCCTGATGTTCAATATAGTCGTCACCTCGTCTATCCACGTAATCCACCAGGTTGAAACGGTAACCGAAAATCACCGCCATGGTCGGACCGACACGCAAGCGGTATTCAGGGATCAGCGACAGACGATATACCGTGGAACGATTAACGGTATCGTTGAATTCAAGATCGCGATCGCGTTCGTCCAGGGTTTCACGCGTAACAGTTCCTGTCGCACGCAGGGTAAAGGGACGGCCACCGAAAAACAGCAGGTCCGCCGCACCGCGCTGCACATCACGAAAGCGGTCCTGATCTTCCGAGGTATTGTTCCTGAAAAAACGGTAGCGCAGGGAATAGTCGAGACTCATATCGAGGGAGCGCTGGTTGTAGCTAAGGTTCAGACCGGGCTCAACGGTGGTAATCCAGTCGCTTTCACGATTGGATTCACGTAAAAAGATGTTGTCGTTGTATTCTTGCGCCAGGCTGAAGCGCGGCGTTATTTCAACAGCCGACCAGGCGGCGGTAGAAAGCAGCAAACTCCCGGTCGCTACCAGCAAAACAGTCAGACGTTGCAATCTGTTCATCATGTTATCCTCGCTTAGTAATTGCCATAATAATAACTCTGCCGATTCACAAAACTGTGGGCATCGTTGTACACAACCCCGAGCAGATGGTGATGTTTGAGCTCTTCCAGGGTCTCAACGACATCTTCGAGCTTGGCCCTGCCCTCCCTGACGACAAACAGGGTGGTATCAACGATTCCCGCCAGCACACCTGCATCAGCAAAAGGCAGTGCCGGAGGAGTATCGAATATGACGTAACGCTCCGGGTAGCGTTCCTTGAGTTCCTTGACGATCGCTTTCATGCGATTTGAGGAAAGCAGGTCTACCGGATCTTTTACCGCCTCTCCAGCCGGCAGCACGACCAGTTTGCCGACGCCGGTCTTGATGAGGGCTTTGTCGATCGGCAGGTTGTCACGCAAACAATGCACCAGGCCGACTTCAGGCTTGATATCCAGATATTTATGTATCGACGGCCGACGCAGATCGGTATCGACCAGCAGCACCGTATGATCGTGCTCCTTGGCCAGCGAAATGGCCAGATTAAGTGCCGTCATGGTTTTTCCTTCTTCGCTGACGGTACTGGTCACCATGACGCAATTAAGGAAGGTATCACCACTGGTCAGGGCGATCAGGCTTGACCGCAGCTTGTTGTACTCCTCAACCACAGCCGTCTTTTCATCACGGGCGGTGGCAAGCATCAGGTGGTTTATCTTCAGCGGCACCACATCGAGCAATGCATTGACCCTCTGCTTGAGGGTGCGAACCTGTGGTACCTGCTGTTCAACATCCGGCACCTCAGATTCAGAGGAGGACGTACGGTTTCTGCCCCGCTGTTCAGCCGCTTTTTTCAGTGCTTCTTCAATTCGACTCATGCCTTGATCAACCTGTCATCAAAGAGGAAACCAGAGGAATAATCCGGTCGTAAAACAGAAACGTCCCGACAAAGACAACCAGGTAAATGCCGGAAAAACCAACCAGTAGAACATCCCTGACATAACGTTTATTGCGAACTGCCGGGTCGTGGATATTGGGAACCACCGCCAGCACATCGATGCCGAGCTCATCAAAAATGTCAGTATCTCGAATACGACTGTCCATATTTTCGAGGAGAAAAACCAGCCCCAGACCGCAGCCAAAGCCTCCGACAACGGCCAGCAGCAACATCCGCAGCATGTTGGGAGAGATTGGTGTCTGGGGCAATACTGCCGGGTCAACAACCCGGAAGGTCGCGGCTTTGTTGGCCACCTCCATCTGGGTAGAAACTTCCGATTGGCCCATGCGGGCGAGCAGATCATTGTAGATACGCCGATAGGAGTCGCGTTCCTGAATGAGAATGGCCAACTCCTTCTGGGCTTCCGGAACTTCCTTGAGTTCCTGCTCGCGCGCGGCAATATTCTGCTGCAAGTTGCGCTTACGGGCTGCCAGGGATGACAGCTCGGATTCCACTTCAAACAGCTGCCCCTGCAGTTGCTGATGCAGGGGGTTCATGCTGGTCATTCGTGTTCCACCACGCTCCTGCTGGGCCACTTCCGGATCCTGCATCCGTTGCTTGAGGGCTTCGATCTCGAATTTGAGACGAACAACCTCCGGATAGTTGTCCGTATAACGCAACAAGAGGTTACTCAATCGATTTTCCATCTCCATCAGGCGATTATTCTCAGCCGCCTCACTGACCATATCGACAGTTGCGCTGGTACGACTGAGTTGTTCGTTCAGTTGCGCCTGTCGTGCCCGCAAAGTGTCCTGAGTCAGTTCAATTTCCTGGATTTGACTCATCATGTCGCGAATCTGGTTCAGGGTTGCGGTTTCATCAACAGAAAAAAAGACCCCCTGACGCCGGCGGAAATCGATGATGCGATCTTCCGCGGCCTCAAGCCTGAGCTTGAATAGTTCGATCTGTTCCTGGAGAAAGCGGTTGGCGCCGTAGGTTTC
>SLDV01000135.1 GCA_007125165.1 Geobacteraceae bacterium
CGGTAGAGGGAGTTTTTTAACTCCGTCAGGGTCGGCCCAGGATACTTTTTTATCAGCCGGTACAGCCCGGCGTAACTGAACATGTCGATCATGTCACGCAGATTCATCGACCAGCGGCTGTACCCTTCCCGCGCCAGGGCGAGGGTGGCATTGGGGCCGACGGTGAGGGAACCGTCGCTCATGGGTGTCAGGTGGATGCCCAGAAACGGCAATTCCGGATTGGGGATCGGATAGATCGGATGATTGACGATGCCGCGTTTTCCCACCGGGAGTTGAAAATACTCGCCGCGAAACGGCAGGATGCGAAATTCCGGCTCTTTGCCCATCATGCGGATCAGGCGATCGGAATGCAGGCCGGCACAACCGATGACGAATTTGCCGGAAAAGTTCCCGATGCTCGTGGTGACTGTGGCTCCGTGCGCTTCGCTGATACCGGTAACGCGACAGTTGGTATGAATCTCTCCGCCGCCAGCGGTGAAAAGTTCTGCCAGTTTGTAGGTGATTTTGGCAAAGTCAACAATCCCGGTAGTTGACACCCGGGTTGCACCCAGGCCAACCACGTTGGGTTCCTTCTCCTGCAGTTGCTGCTGATTGAGCACCTCAGTGGGAATATTATTCTGCCGGCAGCGCTCTAACAGGTCCTGCATCCGCCCCAGTTCGGCATGGTTGGTGGCTACCAGCAGCTTGCCGGTTTCGCGGAAGGGGATCCCATACTCGCAACAGAAGGCTTTGGTTGCCTGATTCCCTTCCCGGCAGAATTTGGCTTTTAAACTCCCTGGCGTGTAATAAACCCCGGCGTGGATGACACCGCTGTTGCGACCGGTCTGATGCAGGGCCAGGCGCGACTCCTTTTCGAGAACCGCAATGGTGCTGTCGGGATGATCCTGCTGCAGTTGGCGGGCGGTGGCCAGACCGATAATGCCGCCACCAATGACAATAAAATCGTAGTTAGTCATAAGTGTTATTCCTTCGTCGGGGACCAGCGTTCCAGCCAGCCTAAGTCCAGTAATCCGTAAAGTCCAACTAGAATCGCCTCAGCGGTATCATGACGCAGTGCCGTCGGTTTTTTGTGACTTAGGTGGTCGATAACCGCGCTAGCCACCTTCAGCGCCCGCTGTTTAGCTACGCGACCGCTTGGATGCTGCCGGTCATAAAAGAGTTTTTTGCGCCATTGGTCGGCATTCAGTTGGACAAAAACGCGCTCTAGCTTGAAGGCTTCGCGCTGCCATAGTTCTGCCAGGGGACCGCCCCCTTCAAGATAAATATGAGTCGGCAACGGTGTGCTGCGCAGCAGTTTAGCGATCAGGCGCTTCAGTTTTTGTTGATCGGCCAGATGGTGGGAGCGATACCAGAGCAGGCGGCAGTCACGGTTGTACAGTGCCAGTCCTGTATGCAGGCCGACATCAACGGCGAGCAGATGTTCACCCTGGTGAACCTCTTGAGGGCCATCATCTGTCTTCATTGAAGCGCGGTGTAAGGTATTGCTGATAAAGGCGGACGGCCAATTCGTCGTCGACGCGATTATTGATCTCGGCAAAGGTCAGTAATGGATCGGCCAGGGTTAACCCGTCGGGTTGCAACCCGGTCCAGCGGCACTGGCGACCGAAAGTTTGCAGCAGAGTGATTTCACCTTCAGGGTCGGTGGTCAAATGCAGTTGTAACATAGTTTTAAGCTGCTGATCCGGTTCCAGGTAAAGAACCGCTGATTGGGGCTGAAAACCACGGGTCATCAGCGTTGCCCCCAACTCACCGCCGATAAGGACCTGTGCGCTCAGATTTAACTGTTTCAGCCGTTGAGCCAGATCGATCGGGCTGTCACCCTGGGCCAGTGTACATCGTTGCAGGAAAAGTCTGGGCCGCAGGGTTTCAAGGTAGCCAAGTTGCCAGCGTTGCAGCAGTTCTTCAACTGCCGTCAAGTGACGCCGACCTTTTTCATCAACAATAAGATTGCCGCGGTTCTCCAGTTCCTTGAACAGACTGCCGATGGCACCCAGAGCGATACCGGCATCATCGGCCAGAGCACGGTAGGTGGCATTGGCGGCCTTACGGTTACGCAGCAGCAGATAGATAAGCTTCAGTCCGCTGGCGCGGAACAGGCGATCGACCGTCGGTGGTTTCGAGGTGTGTTTGCGCCCACTGATGTTGACATACAGGGGCATCTGGTCAAGATAGAGGTTGCCGGCGCAGTCGGCGTGCTCAATTTTGTTTTTGCGCAGCTTTTCCGCCATGTTGGCCGAGACATAGTTGCTGACGAGCAGGGGTGCCGAGTTTTGTGGGGCTGGTGAGGTTTTCAGTTGATGAATCACCAGATCGGCAATGTCTGCCGTCAACCGGGGGACCACCTTGATGTAGTAATAGCGCTCCCCCCAGGGGCCGGACAGGCGGAACGCACCGGCAAAAGGGCCGCCGATTTTCTGCACCATGAATTCGATCTTCGCCTGAGGAATGCCGCGGATGGCCTGCATGCTATTGTGGATGATTTGATCATCTTCCAAGCGTGGTTTGCGTGGCATAAGCACCCTTTGTTTGTGAAAGGTGTTCATTTTGAATTGATGTTCATAATTGATATGAAGCTTTTGCCAGACCTGTGCAGTTAAGTCAAGAAGGAACGGTGCAGGGAACAATCATGTTCAGATGAGCCGCTGAACAAAAAGGCACCTCGATAACAGTTTATCGAGGTGCCGGGGTGTGATCAAGCTTTCTGAAAAAGGCTATCTTCTGCTACGGGACAGGCTCGGATCATAGATAGGGTCGCCAGCATAGCCAAGCTGCTCCCAGTCAAGACGAGTGTTGCGTCCGTGACAATCAGCACAACCCAGGGCCTGCTCTTTTGGCGTAACCATGTGGTTGATCCGCCAGTACATGGTTGTCGGAGCGAAGTCATACTCGCCACTGTAGGCAAGGCCACTGGCCTTCATGCCGGCTTCGGAGGCCTTGTCCCAGTCAAAATTGCGCCAATAGGCATCCGGGTCGCCCTCCGGACCAAACACTTTCGGGGTGATCAGGTACATGTTGTTCGTGTCATAAATCTGCTGTCCGGTGTGAATTTTGAAGGGGTAGATTTTTGCTCTTCGGTCATTTTTTGACCCCAAGGGGTAGTTGAGTCTGGTGACCTGGTTCGGGTCGATTTTGTCGCCGACAGTATAAACACCGGCCTTTCCGTTGTACCATGCATATTCAGGTACGATATTTTGTCCCCAGGAGAAATGACCTTTACGTTTATCGTAGACAGGTCTTCCCATGTCGTCTTTTTCAACCGGGATATCCTGGCCGGCGGTTGACCAGTCCCAGGAAGTCTTGGTAGCAATCTCCCGGGCAAATGTCGGAATATGGCAGGTCTGGCAGGCGATGTGATTGCTGTGGGTGTTCAGGGTTTCTCTGCGGTGTACGTTGTCACCGTGACAATCTACGCAGCCGATGTGATTGTCGCCTGAGGGAGACACGACCATGGCCTGACCACGAATGTCATGCTTGTCGGTCGTATGGCAGTCAGTACAGGTGTAATTCATTCCGTCAACAGCCATATGGACATCGAGTTCACGCGCCGGATTGGTCAGGCTTGTGTCCAGGTCACCATGCTTGACGGCATCCCCACCACCACCGAAGAAGTGACAGGAGCCGCAGGATTGACGTGACGTTTTACCGACATTCTGGGCAACGCGCTCCAGGTTGACCCCGGGATCGGGATAGCCTGCACCCGTCGGCGATTTTTTATAGGTGCCGGTGGTGTCGTGGCAGACCAGGCAGTCAACGCGGGTTTGATCCGTGAAATCAAAATCGCTGTCCTTCCAGCCATAGCCGATATGACAACTGGTACAGCGAGGTTCATTGGAGGCGATAGAAACGCAGAAGTTGTTGATGGCGTTGATTTTACCACGCTCTACGCGTTTGCCGTCAGCCGTATGCGGCAGACTCCAGGTCCAGTGGCTGGTTTTCATGATATCCGTAGCGGCACTGTTATGACAATACAGACAGGTTTCAGTGACTTCGGGACCGCCCTCGAAGGGACCCTGGATAAATCTCGAATGATCAACCGCAAATGCCGAACCGACCCAGAGAAGTACCAGGCACACAGTAGATAAGAGGATTCTGTTGAAATGGCAGTACATATGCTCGCTCCTTTTGCTCCAGTAAAAAGCAGGTTATTACTTTCCGGTTCGGGTAGAGATATCCCCGATTTCGTGTCGGTACTCACCAGTTTGAATTGATCGTGGCAGATATCTGGCTTGAGTGTCTGTAGAAAGTAACAAATTTTCAGATACAGTTGAAGCCTGTTCGTTCCAAAGGACGACAAGCGTGGTGAGGGTACCTCATGTTGATACATGATGCAACATGAATTATGTGCCAATGTCTGGTCTCAAGCCTTAATTTGTGTGCAAAAAAAGAACCGCGACTTTACGGCAGGCTTGGGGTGAAAGTTACTCAATTTTGCCGATGAGCACATCACGGGGTTTGCCACTGCCGTCAGATGGACCGACGATGCCTTCTTGTTCCATTTTTTCAATCATGCGGGCGGCGCGATTGTAGCCTACGCGTAAACGCCTCTGTAACATGGAGATAGATGCCTGCCGGGTGTCGGTGACGATTTTGAGGGCATCGTCCCAGAGGTCGTCGTAGTCTTCTTCACTGGTCTGTTCTGTTGTTGCCGGTGGTGCCGTCAGGATCGATTTGTCATATTCGGGTTTGCCCTGACGTGAGAGAAATTCCACCACTCGTTGAACTTCAAGCTCGGAGACAAAAGCGCCATGAACCCGCTGCAGGTAACCGACACCGGGGGGAAGAAAAAGCATGTCGCCCATGCCGAGAAGGGTCTCAGCTCCCATGGAGTCGAGAATAGTGCGGGAGTCAATGCGGGAAAACACCTTAAAAGAGATCCGGGTCGGGAAGTTGGCCTTGATCAGGCCGGTAATGACATCGACACTCGGGCGCTGGGTAGCGAGGATCAGATGAATACCGGCAGCCCGCGCCATCTGCGCCAGGCGGGCGAGGGATTCTTCAATGTCGCGGCCGGCGACCATCATCAGGTCCGCCAGTTCATCGACAATGACGACGATGTAAGGAAGATGGCCGTGTTCCAGCTCTTCCGTGGCAATTTCCTCCGGCAGAAGTGGGAGGTCGATCATGTCCTCAGGCTGCTCCGGGGTCGGCTCCGGAGTCCGGCTCTGTGCTTCTTTGGCTTCCTTGATCAGCTTGCGGTTGTAGCCGTCAATGTTGCGCACCCCTTTGTCCGCCATCAACTGATAGCGGCGTTCCATCTCCCGTACCGCCCAGTTAAGGGCCAGGGCCGCTTTTTTCGGATTGGTTACGACCGGTAGCAGCAGATGGGGGATGCCCTCATAGATCGACAGTTCGAGCATCTTCGGATCGATCATGATCAGCCGTACATCATCAGGTGTGGCCCGGTACAGCAGGGATAATACCATGGTGTTGATGGAGACCGATTTACCGCTACCCGTAGAACCGGCAACCAGCAGGTGAGGCATGCGTGAAAGGTCAGAAACCACGACCTGACCAAAAATGTCCTTGCCCAGGGCCAGAGGGAGCTTGCCGCCATGTTTGAGAAAGGCTTCGGAGTCGATAATCTCCTTTAAATACACGGTTTCCCGGTCTTTGTTAGGTATTTCAATGCCGACGACACCACGACCGGGAATCGGCGCGACAATGCGGATAGAAACTGCCTGCAGCGCCATCGCCAGATCATCCTGGAGGTTGGATATCTTGTTCACCTTGACACCCGGTGCCGGGGAGAATTCGTACATGGTGACCACCGGTCCCGGTTTAACTTCTACCACATCTCCTTCTACGCCGAAGTCGAGAAGTTTTTTCTCCAGCATCCGGGCTGCCATGGTCAGGCTGTTGCGGTCAACGGGTCTGGCCGGAGCGCCATCATGCTCGAGCAGGGAAGCCGGCGGCATGTGATAGTCTCCGTTGGCCTCGAAAAAAGAAAACGCGACCTGATTTTCTTCTATATCTGCCCGCCCTTTCCTTTTTTTCGCAGGGGGCGCCGTTAACGCAGCTTTCTGTTCGCTGGTAACAATTGTGGGTTCTTTAGATTCGCGTTGCGCCAGGGACTTTTTTTTCATTTCCTTGCGCGCTCGCCGAGCTTCACGGCGCATTTCCAGACGCCGCCCAAGGCGATCGAGAAAGCCGTCAATAAACAGAACAAAGGAGAAGCGGGTCGACAGGATCAGGGCGACCAGAAAGAAAACGATCAGCACAATGGCAGCACCGCCGACATTGAGATAGTGAGTCAGTATCTGCACCAGAATACGACCCAGGGTGCCACCCGCCTCGTCGATTCTCTGGCCGAAGAGGAGCACACTGTCAAGGCGCAGGGCAAGCAGGGCTCCAAGGGTGATCTGCATGAGCAAAAAGGCGATGAGTCGGATGATGCGGAAATGAACATCACTGAACTTGAGCCAGCGCCAGGCCAGGTGCAGACAGCCGACAGGCCACAGCAGCGCTGTGAGGCCAAAAGTCTGGTACATCAGATCGGCAAGATGAGCACCGAAAACCCCGACCCAATTTTGTACCCGCTCCGGTTGCAGATTGTTGTTGAAAGAAGGATCATCGTTGCTGTAGCTGAGCAGGCAGATCAGCAGAAAAATCCCCAAAGCCAGCCAGACCAGGCCGAGGATTTCTTTGCGCATCCGATGTTCGGTCAGCGCAGTTGCTTCTTTATCTTTAACGTTCATATCAGAGTTCCAGTATGACTGGCAGGATCAATGGGCGGCGGGCAATAGCACGGTTAAAAAAGCGTCGCAGAACCTTGCGGACTTCTACCCGCAGCTCCTCCCAGTCCCCGACCATGGCCAGACTGTGTTCTTCGAGTAGATCGCAGACACGTTGTTTAGCCTCAGCCAGCAAGGCTTCACCGTCATCAGACCCTTCAGGGATAAAGCCTTTGGAGAAAATATCCGGGCCCTGGATGATTTTTCCGGTTGACTGGTTGATGGCCAGCATCAGGATGACCAGGCCATGGTTGGCCAGATGGCGGCGATCACGTAGTTCCATGACACCAACGTCGCCGACGCCTTTGCCGTCAACAAAAACCCGACCGGTTTCAAAACGTTCTCCGAGGCGTATATCTTCCACACCGACAATCAGTTGCTGACCGTTTTCCAGCACCCGGGAGTTTTCCGGTGCCACTCCCATTTCAACAGCTAACTGCGAGTGTTTAACCAGATGACGGTATTCGCCGTGGATGGGTACAAAGTAGCGCGGCTTGACCAAGCTCTGCAACAGCTTCAATTCCTCGCGGCTGGCGTGACCGGAGACGTGAATTTCGCTGGTTTTTTCGTAAATGACTTCGGCACCGCGACGGTAGAGATGGTTGATCAGGTCGCTGATGGCTTTTTCATTGCCGGGAATAAACTTGGAGGAGAGGATGACGGTATCACCGGGTTCGATGCTGATCTGTTTGTGATCTCCAAGGGCCATGCGCATCAACGCGCTTAAGGGTTCCCCCTGGCTGCCGGTGGTAATAATCAGGATCTCTTCGGGCGGAACATGGTGCAGATCGCGCAGCTCGATAAACTGATCAGACGGGATAGAGAGGTAACCGAGCTCGCGGGCAACGGCGATATTGCCGACCATGCTGCGGCCGTTGATCAGCAGTTTGCGCCCGGCAAGCTGAGCAGCGTCGGCAACCTGCTGGATGCGGTGGATATTGGAAGAGAAGGTTGAAACGATGACGCGCTGCGGGCAGCGTGGGATGATCTCTTCCAGGACCTTGCCGACGGTGCGTTCCGACAGGGTGTACCCTTCGTTTTCAACATTGGTGGAATCCGCCAGGAGGAGCAGAACGCCTTCTTCGCCGAATTCTGCCAGACGGGCGAGATCGGTATTCTCACCATCAACCGGGGTGGGGTCTATCTTGAAATCGCCACTATGGACAATCAGTCCTGCCGGTGTTCGGATCGCCAGTCCAACGCCATCGACAATCGAGTGGGCGGCGCGGAAAGGCTCAACGGCAAAAGGCGGAAGATCAATCTGCCGGCGTGGTGTTATTTCAATCATCTCAACCTGGCTGTCGAGTTCATATTCTTTGAGTTTGCGGCGTAGCAGTCCCAGGGTCAGGCCGGTGCCATAAACAGCCGGGGAGCCAAGGCGCTGCCATAAAAAGGGCAGGGCACCGATGTGGTCTTCGTGACCATGGGTCAGGACCAGACCAACAATATCATCTCGCCGTTGTTCGAGAACGCTGATATCGGGTAATACCAGGTCGATACCGAACATATAGGCTTCAGGAAACATCAGCCCGCAATCGATGATCAGGATTTTGCCCTGACTCTCGATGCCCAGCAAATTCATGCCGATTTCGCCAAAACCACCAAAGGGCAGCAGGCGGATCTCTTCAGTAGTATTGTCAGCAAGGTTGATCATGGTTTTCCAGACAGCAGGCGATCCGGTCATGGACCTGATCGGTCAGTTCGTCGATTTGAGATGCCTTAAGTCCTTCAGTGGCAATCGGCGGGAGGATTGTCAACTCCACCGGCGTTGCATTGATGCGCAGGCTTCCCTTGGGTTGGACCCGGTGGGTGCCTTTGATTGCCATGGGGACAATGGGAACACCGGCCTTGGCGGCCAGAAGTAGGGCCCCTTTCTTAAAAGGTTGCAGGGTACCGTCGGCACTACGGGTCCCTTCCGGAAAGATGATGACCGATACCCCGTCTTGAATCCGCCTGGCGGCAGCCGTCAGGCTGCGCATCGCCTCTTTGCGATTGGAGCGATTGATAGAAATATAGCCGCCACGCTTCATGGCCGTGCCGAACAGAGGGATTTTAAATAGCTCCTGTTTGGCCATCCAGCGAAACTGGATTGGCAGGCCGGCATACAACAGGGGAATGTCAAAATTACTCTGATGATTGCTGACATAAATTGCCGGGCCGTCGACAATCAGATTCTCAGCACCTTTCACCTTTAGTTTCAACCCTGCCAGCCACAGGCAACTGCGCCCCCAGAGAATGCCGCAGGTGTGGACAATATTCTGGCTAAGCACTGACAGGCCGATGGCAATGATTAATGCTATCAGTGTCCAGGGATAAAAAATCAGATAAAAAAAGAAAGTGCGTAACACCTTGAGCGACCCTCCTCAGCATCACAGCCGCGCCATTCTACTTGCTATTCGACAGCAAGGTCAAACTATTCTCATTTTTTGTTCTCACTTGAGAACAAATACTTGTTGAATCGCAAAAAAACAAGATCTCATCAAAATTTCGCCAAACTCTAACACTTTCCTAACATAAAAAGCGCGATATGCGGATCAAACGTAAAGTGCGAACTCTATTAAAGGTTCGTTTTACTGACAGATGGTTTTAACCACACAACAAAGGAGATAAGTACATCATGAAAAAAGGTATGTTCAAACTCATCGCAATCGGCCTGCTGTGTCTTGGCCTGCCGCTTGCCGCATTCGCTCTTGACCCCGCTTTGAAGCCCTACACTCCTGTGTCGGGGATTTCCGGTAACCTAAAGAGCATCGGTTCCGATTCCATGAATAACGAAATGACCCTCTGGGCTGAAGGTTTCCTGAGCTTTTATCCCAATGTGCAGATTGAAATTGAGGGTAAAGGGTCAGGTACTGCACCGCCGGCGCTGGTAAGTGGCACAGCCCATTTCGGACCCATGAGTCGTCCGATGAAGGGTGATGAAATCGACAACTTTGAGAGACGCTACGGTTATAAGCCAACCGAGCTTAATACCAGTATCGATATGCTCGCCGTTTACGTGCACAAAGACAATCCGATCGAATGTCTGACCTTGCAGCAGGTGGATGCCATTTTCTCAAAAACCCGTCGTGGCGGTAACGCCGAGAATATCCGTACCTGGGGCGATGTTGGCCTGACTGGTCAGTTCGCTAATCTCCCCATCAGTCTTTACGGCCGTAACTCTGCTTCCGGTACCTACGGTTTCTTCAAGGATAACGCCCTTTTTGGTGGCGACTACAAGGATGAAGTAAAGGAGCAGCCGGGCAGCTCTTCCGTGGTACAGGGTGTCGCCAGTGAACTGGCCGGCATCGGCTATTCGGGTATTGGTTACATGACCGCTGACGTCCGGGCCGTTCCCCTGGCGACCGGGCCCGGTGAAGCCTGTTTCGCCGCCGCTGCTGAAAATGCCTACACCGGTGAATACCCGCTGGCACGCTTCCTCATGGTCTATACCAACTACCAGCCGGGCAGTACCATCGATCCGCTGCGCCGCGAATTTGCCCGCTACATCTTCAGTCGTAACGGTCAGGAAGATGTGGTGCGCGATGGCTACTTCCCGGTATCCAACGTGATTGCCCAGGAGCAACTGAAGAAACTGGGAATCAAATAAGGTTCCATAGCCGGAACCTCGGACGCAGCCTGGAATCGCCTCTTTAAGGATTCGATTCCAGGCTGATTTTCGAAGCTCATTCTGGCTATTGGTACGTGCAGCAAGGGTAGAAGGTGCAAAGGACGTCAGAGAAGCGAATGACACAAACGCATAATTGCAAACTTGATTAATGGTTGAACAAATGCCCCAACAGAAAAAAATTACCGGCACTCAGCGGCGCTACACAACAAAAAAAAGTATCAAGTTGATGGATTTGACCGCAAAGGTGCTCATTTCTCTTGGCGGGCTGGGCACCATTATTGCGGTGGCCGGAGTTTTTATATTTCTGGCCTCGGTGGTTGTCCCGCTGTTTGCTCCCGCCGAGATGACGCCAGCGCAAAAAGTTACCTCCCTCAGCGAAGAGACCAGAAAATCACCCTTGCTGATCGTCGATGAGTTTCTTTTAAGTGCCTGGACTCTCGAGGATGACGGCGCAAGCGCCCGGGCCTTTGTTCTCAATGATGGTGAGACCCTGCTACAGGTTCCGATTTTTGCCGGAGAGACGCCGCAGACATTGGCATACGACTCGCTCTCGGAAACTCTGATTGCGGCTTTTGCTGATGGGCGCATCGAACTGAAGGAGATCGGTTTCAGAACCCGTTTTCTGCTAGACGAGGAGAGTTTCCCTTCCTTCCTGCAGGATCTTGACGTCGGTTTGGCTGTTCCTTGGGAAGGTGGCATTGTTCAGCGTACGCCAGTGGGCCAACTTCGTCAGCTTAAGCTTGACATAGAGACCCATTCACTGGTCGAGACCGGGTACGAAGATATTCGGTTGATTTCCATGGTAATGACCAACAGTGGTCCGGTGCTGATTTATATGACTGGTGACGGCACCTTGCGGATACAGCGTATGGTGTCGCGGCGTAATCTGCTGACGGGTCAGGTCACAACCACCGTCACTGGCGGGTCATTACAAATTGATCTGACCCGGCGCGGATTGCCTGGATGGCTTGATCTGTCAGGACGTGGCGATACGGCGTACCTGACCTGGCCTGATGGTCATCTGATGCGTATTGACAGCCGCAACCTCAATGCCCTGACAATTGCCGAAGAGCTGAGCCTGATTCCCGCTGGTGATGCAGAAATAACGGCTCTTTCTTTTCTCATCGGTCGCACAACCTTGATTGTCGGCGACTCCGAAGGGCGTCTCAATGCCTGGTTTCGTACCCGGCCCGAGGGGACGGCGACCTCTGACGGTAGCAGACTGACGCTGGTACATGATCTGGGTCAGGGCCCGGCTGCAGTCGTCGCTCTTGCTCCGTCAACCCGTAGTCGGCTACTGGCTGCCGGTTTCGCTGACGGGACAGTGCGTAACTATCACGTGACCAGCGATCAGTTGCTGGTTGAAGAAAAGGCCGGCCAGGGGGCTGTTGCCGCTGTTGCCCTGGCTCCCCGGGACAATCTGCTGGCGGCGTTGGTGCCGAGTGGTCTTATGGGTTGGCATCTGGACAATAAATATCCGGCGGCCACCTGGCACACACTGTTCGGCAAGGTGCATTACGAAGGGATGAACCAGCCGGGCTACGTTTGGCAATCGACCGGTGGCACCGACGACTTTGAACCCAAGTACAGTCTGATCCCGCTAATCTACGGGACTCTCAAGGCAACCTTTTTCTCCATGTTTTTCGGCGTTCCTCTGGCGTTGCTGGCGGCTATTTATACCAGTGAATTTCTTGAAGACAAGCGCGTCAAGGCTCAGGTGAAACCCCTGGTAGAGCTGATGGAAAGCCTGCCGACGGTTGTGCTGGGCTTTCTTGCTGCTCTGGTTTTTGCGGTTTTTGTTGAGGGGCAGACGGCCAGTGTCCTGGCGGCGTTTATAACGGTGCCATTGTCCTTTGTTGTGGCCGCGTATCTGTTCCTGCTGCTGCCCATCGACAAATTTGTCCGCTTTTCCCGCTTCCGTTTTTACATCATTGCCCTGTTGGCACTGCCCATGGGTATTTTGCTGGCACGCCACCTCGGGCCGGTGCTTGAGACCCTGCTCTTTGCCGGTGATATCAAGGCCTGGCTCGACGGACAGATCGGCACCGGCACCGGTGGCTGGTTTCTGTTGTTGTTACCCCTATGCAGTTTTGTGGTGGCCCTGTTCTATGGACTGACGGTCAATCCCTGGCTGCGCAACAAAACATCGGGCATGACACGGTTTGGAACCGGAATGACGGAAATTGTCAAGTTCGCTTGTGGCATCGTTATCGTTGTTGCCATGTCCTGGCTGGTCGCCTCCTTGCTGACGGTGGGCGGCATCGATATCCGCAGTGATTTTCCCTTTACCGGCCAGATCATGGGGACCTACGTTCAACGCAATGCCCTGGTGGTCGGTTTTGTCATGGGTTTTGCTATTATTCCAGCGGTTTATACCATTGCTGAAGATGCCCTCTCGAGTGTGCCTGAACATCTGCGCTCCGGATCCCTGTCTGCCGGTGCCAGCCCCTGGCAGACCGCTACTCGGATCATCATTCCGACTGCGGCCAGTGGTTTGTTTTCGGCAGTGATGCTGGGTCTGGGTCGGGCGGTCGGAGAAACCATGATTGTGCTCATGGCAACCGGCAACACGCCGGTGATGGAAATGAATATTTTTAACGGGTTCCGGACCCTTTCCGCCAATATCGCAGTAGAACTGCCGGAAGCAATTATCTACGGCACCCATTTTCGCATCCTGTTTCTGGCGGCTCTGACCCTGTTTTTACTGACCTTTACCATTAACACTATTGCAGAGGTAATCAGACAGCGGTTTCGTAAGCGGGCATTTCAGCTTTAGAGCTGCCGGCAGGTTTATCCTGATGCAACTTCCCGGCTTTGCGTAGATGGATGGAGATACAGGTTTGACTGGCAATGATCATAACAAAACAACGGTAAGACTCTGGCGGCGTCAGGGCAGTGGAACATCCGTGGCCTCACTGGGGCAGCCGATGGTGTGGCTGGCCGGTGGCATGCTGGCTCTGTGCAGCGCCATGATTATCGCTCTGATTCTGCTGGTAGTCATACGTGGCATGGCGACTTTCTGGCCCGGTCCAATTACCAGCTATCACACGGTTGACGGCCAGGTGGTAACCGGTGAGGTGACGCGTTCCGGCACCTATGAACCCCGACCTGAGCTGATCAATGCATTGCCGGAGGCTGTCCAACAACGGGCGCGCCAAATGCTTTCTGATAATGACGGAATTGGCAAGCGGGTACTTGTGCGTACCGGCAACTACGAACTCGACAACAGTCACTTCACCTGGGTAAGTGACTATACGATTGAGCGAATCGAGGAGCCGGAATGGTTCGTGGTCATGGAGCGCCTGACCTGGGGGCGCTTCTATGGTGTGCCTACAGCTTTTTATCTCGATGGGGAACAGGTCGCCGATACACCATCAGCGGTCTGGCAGGAATTCGAGCGCCATCATGGTGATATTCGCAAGCGTTGGCAACAGCGTCGTGTCCTCGAAAGTAAGGCCATCGGGAAGATCAATCATCAGCAGGAAAGTGCCCGATTGGAACTGCGTGGCGCAGAGATTGCCGCCCAGCAGGCACGGATAAATCATGGGGTGCGATCAGAACAATACCTTAGCGCACAGGCCGAATTTGAACAGCAGCAGCAGCGTTTTAACCAGGCCAAAACGGAGTTTGAACGACGTTTCACCGAAATTCGTGAAGAAATCGCCGCCCTCAATCAGGAGAATGATCGCTATCAGATTCGCCTGGTGACGGTTAATGGTCAGGAAAAGACCATGGGGATGGCGGAAGTGGTACGCGCTTATCCTGCCAACCAGCTTTCTTTGGTCGGCCGTATCGGGGTTTATCTGGATCGCTGGAAAGAGTTTCTGCTGGATGATCCGCGCGAGGCCAACAGTGAGGGTGGCGTCTTTCCGGCCATTTTCGGCACCGTTGTCATGACCCTGATCATGGTCGTATTTGTCGTGCCCTTCGGTGTTCTGGCGGCCCTCTACCTGCGCGAATATGCGAAGGCCGGGCCACTGGTCAGTGTTATTCGCATTGCTGTTAACAATCTGGCCGGGGTCCCGAGTATTGTTTACGGGGTCTTCGGTCTGGGATTCTTCTGCTACCTGGTGGGGGGATCCATTGATCAGTTGTTTTTCAGTGAAAAACTTCCCAATCCGACCTTCGGTACCGGGGGTATTCTCTGGGCCAGTCTGACCCTGGCACTGCTGACCCTGCCGGTGGTTATTGTCGCTACGGAAGAAGCACTGGCGGCGGTGCCCGGTTCTATGCGCGAAGGCTCTTATGCTTCCGGTGCGAGCAAGTGGCAGACGATCCAGCGGATTGTGCTTCCAAGGGCGATGCCCGGGATCATGACCGGAATGATTCTCGCCATGGCGCGCGGTGCCGGCGAGGTTGCTCCGCTGATGCTGGTCGGTGCGGTCAAACTGGCGCCCGAACTGCCGATCGACAGTATCGCCCCCTTTGTCCATCTGGAGCGCAGCTTCATGCATCTCGGCTTCCATATTTATGACCTGGGCTTCCAGAGTCAAAACAGTGAAGCAGCAATCCCCATGGTGTTTACAACAACCTTACTGCTCATTCTGATCATTACCTTGCTTAACATCGGTGCTATCTGGCTGCGTAACCGGTTGCGGCGCAAATTTGTGGTCAGTGCTGTTTAACTAATTTTAAGAAGAGGCTGGCTTGATGGTAACAACAGAAACAACACGACTAACTGATGGTGGCAATGGCACAGCCGTTGATCCCTCCTACGCCGAACGCAAAAATCGCGGGCGCTTGCAGGAGATCGCTGCCGGTAAATGGTTCCCGCCGGTTGTCGATAAACAACTGGAGCGTGAAGAACCAGTCCTGACGGTAGAAAATTTCTGTCTCTGGTACGGCAAGGCCCAGGCGCTGTTTGATGTGTCGATGAAGGTGCCGAAATCCAAGGTTACGGCCCTGATCGGACCTTCCGGTTGTGGCAAATCGACCCTGCTGCGCAGCGTCAATCGCCTTAATGATCTGGTCGATTCGGTGCGCATCAGCGGAGAGATGAAGCTCTACGACGATTCCATCTATGCCAAAGGGGTGGATGTTATCGAACTGCGCAAGCGCATGGGAATGGTGGCGCAGAAACCGAATCCCTTCCCCATGTCGATCTATGAAAATGTCATCTATCCGTTACGGATCGACGGGATCCGTGATCGCCGCATTCTCGATGAAGTCTGTGAAACTTCACTGC
>SLDV01000001.1 GCA_007125165.1 Geobacteraceae bacterium
CATGTGCTTTCTCCTTAATGCCCCATCAGACGTGCTACGGCATCGGGCTTGTCATGCACAGCGAAGCGATCGACCATCGTCTCGCTTGCCTTGTTCATGCCGAAGATTTCGACTTCAGTCCCTTCCCGGCGGAACTTCAGGATGACCTTGTCAAGGGCGCCGACAGCAGTAATATCCCAGAAGTGGGCGCGACTGACGTCGACTTCCACCTTCTCGACCGCTTCTTTCAGATCGAATGAAGCGATGAACTGTTCAGCGGAAGTGAAGAAGACCTGCCCGATCACCTCATAACGCCGTACCCGACCGTCCTCAGAAAGACTTGAGCCAACATACAGGATTTGCCCGACTTTGTAAGCAAAGAACAGGGCACTGAGAAGCACCCCAACCATCACCCCGAGGGCGAGGTTGTGGGTGAAGACAACGACGACAACAGTGGAGGCCATCACCATACTGGAGCTTTTGGGGTTCTTGCGTAAGTTGCGGATCGAGTCCCAGCTGAATGTTCCGAAGGCTACCATGATCATGACCGCGACCAGCGCCGCCATGGGGATACGCGAAACCCAGTCGCCGATAAATACTACCATCAGTAACAGAAAAACTCCTGAAAGGAGTGTCGACATCCGCCCGCGCCCACCGGACTTGATATTAATGATCGACTGCCCGATCATGGCACACCCGGCCATACCGCCAAGAAATCCGGCGCCGATATTAGCGACGCCCTGGCCGACACATTCGCGATTTTTGTTGCTCGGCGAATCAGTCAGGTCATCAACAATGGTCGCGGTCATCATCGACTCCAGCAAACCGACGACGGCCAATGGCATCGCGTAGGGAAGAATGATCCAGAGAGTTTCAAGGTTTAAAGGGATATCGGGGATCAGGAACAGGGGCAGTGTATCAGGTAAAGCACCCATATCGCCAACGGTGCGTACATCCACGCCAAAAAAGGCGGTAAAAGCCGTCAGCGCGACAATGCAAACCAGCGGTGAAGGGATCACGCGGGTTACGTAGGGAAACAGATAAATCAGCCCCAGCCCTGCCGCCAGCAGGGCATAGACCTGCCAACCAACGTTAGTGAGTTCCGGTAATTGCGCCAGAAAGATCAAAATCGCCAGAGCATTAACGAAGCCGATAACCACCGAGCGCGAGACAAAGCGCATGAGGCCGCCCAGCCGAAAGACCCCGGCCAAAATCTGCAGAAGGCCGGTCAAAACCGTCGCTGCCAGCAGATATTGTAAGCCGTGATCGCGCACCAGTAGGACCATCAGTAACGCCATGGCGCCGGTGGCCCCGGAAATCATTCCTGCTCGGCCACCGGCAAAAGCCGTCACCACGGCAATACAGAAGGCGGCATACAAGCCGACCTTGGGATCGACTCCTGCGATAATCGAAAAGGCAATGGCCTCGGGAATCAGCGCCAGCGCGACCACCACACCGGCAAGGGAATCACCACGCAGATTAGAGAACCAATCGAGGCGGATCGAAGAAAGAACTTGATGCATCATCTGTAGTTTTCCTTAAATTGAATAGCGCACGACTAGACAATCCTGCAAAGGAATGCCTCGCCGATATGTGATCGACAAAATGAAGTGTTGGAAAAGAAACGTGAGTGATCGATTAAGTCGAAGTAGCGCGGAAGAAACTGTTTTCTGTAGTCAAAAAGATGAAGGAAGTACCTTTGTGCGGGGTGTGACGGTTAAACAAAGAGCAGTGCATTCAGACATCTTTCAGAGCTATTAGTTTTTTCCAGCTCTGGATGGAGGCGGGAAACAAGGACGCTGACCATACGGACATTCCAGACAAAACACAAGTTAAAAAAGATCAGAAAAGGTATTTTTTGGCAAAGCAACGATCAGCATGGCCTCTTCATCAACGGAAATTTCATGCATGATTCAGATCTTCTAAACGTAATTTGCCGGGCCGTTATGACCACTATGAAAGGAACCGTTCGCCCGTCTATGGCATCTATTCTGAAAACTGCCAACCGATGTCCTGAAATAGGTGCAATGAAGGAATGCCCCGTCCAGCACTCCGGGCGGGGTTTTCGTGTTCAAAAAGTGCTGAAATCCAAAACACTTAACAGCTAATAGCTGCCTGATAATATGGTGGATGGGTTTTGCTGATAAAGTCTGGATGGTTTTGATCAGAATAACCAGGACGACCCCACAAAGACGGGCAAAGCCCCCGCTTCAAACTGGAAACGGGGGCTTTATTAGGTACTTGCAACTAACAAAAATCAGATCAGATACGTAATCGCGCTTCAGGTCTGCGCAGATCCCTCAATTTCAGGGTATGACCGGCATCATGACATCCCATGCAGGTCGGGGTTGCTTTAAGGTACTCGTCATGACGGGCCTTGAAAAATGGCAGCAGCTCCAATTTTTCTTCTGTCATGTGACAGGCAACACAGTTGTCATGGGTATTTTCCAGATAACTGGGCAGATTGTCGCGATGCGGATCGACCTGATCAGTCAGAGTCAGATACACTTTCCGCATGCCGGCCGTCTTGTCCTTAATGGTTCCTTTGGTATGACAGGAAATACAACCGATATCCGGATGCAGTCCATGATCCCAGGAAACTTTTTCATAAGCATGGCAGGTTACACAAAAATTATCCGTTGACGTTTTCGCAGCCAGTCCCCAGGTTCCAAGAAGAACCACCGCCAGGACAACCACGACCACGATCCAGACGATTGAGCTTTTTTGTTTCATAGTTCACTCCCTTTCAAGGCAGAGACCCGGAAGGCCTCTGCCTCGACTGGTTAATCGACGTGTCGGTTGTACTGGTTTATTTGACTCTTTCGTAGCCATCCCAGACCAGATCAGCTTCGGGCAACAGGGGCAGGTATCCCAACCACGGGTGGGAATCCAGGTGCGCCTGGCTCTGCTGCAGCTTGCGGCTGTGCTCCTTGATCGGTGGCACCAGTTCATTGATCGGCTTATCAAGGTCCTTGGCTATTGCATAGTCAGTCGCCCGGATGGCAAGCTGAACCGCCTGATCGCTGTACTGTTGTGAGTAGGCGAGGGTTTCCAGGGATTTACTCGGGTTATGGAAACCGGCAGAGTTTTCCGCCGACACGTAATCCCAGAACCACTGTCCTTTCCGCACCAACTCACGGGCTTCGTTGATCAAGGTTTCGTTAGGCAATGCCAGGTTCGGGTATTCCATCGCCATGCGCACGGCTTCGTGAGCACGGACCGACTTTTCCTGGGCAATATTCAGTTGCGTCCAGACCTTCTCCTGATGATAAATGACCCTTTCCTTCATGAACTGAGGAGTTTTATCGCCATGACAGCTCATGCAGGCGCTCATGCCGACATCATCTTTCAACGGTGATGTCCAGTGGTGGGAAGAAATGGTGACAGGGCCCGATTTTACCCTCGGCATGTGACAATCGGCACAGGAAACGCCGTTGGCACCGTGAATGCTGTCGTACCACATTTCATATTCAGGATGCTGTACCTTGATCATCGGGGTCTTGGAGACGGCATGGGTCCAGTCGACAAACTGTCCCTTGAAGCCATCGCGCTCAGGGATGCCATTGCCGAGCAAACGATACATATCGTCAGCATTCATTCCGTAGTCCCAGGGGAAATGGGGCTTGGCGGCAACACCATGAACGCCGGTCTCAAAATAGTACTCGACGTGACACTGGGCACAGACCAGAGAGCGCATTTCGTTGCGGGAGGCCTCACGCCAGTCCTTGCCCTGACGCTTGAGGGCCTCGTCCAGAGGAACACTGGTAATGGTCAGGCGCATGTTGTTCTCCTGATCATGACAGTTGGTACAACCTATGGAGTTCATCTTGCCGTCATGGGCCGGGCGATAATGGTGAAATTCGGACGACCAGAAGTCATCACCGAAGGCATTGACATAGTCGGGAATGGTATTGGTTTTACAGTTGAGACAGGTCGCCGGCAGACCCGCTTTTTCACTGTAGCGGTTGATCCGATCAATTTTGAACAGATCGTCAATGGCATAGGTATGGCCGCGAGCGCGATCATACTGATAGCTGAAGGGGTAACCGAGCCACAAATTTTTCAGGTAGGGCTGAGCGTGCTTGTAACCCTTGGGCAACGGGTTAAAATCATCATGCTTGCGGTGCGGCACCGAACCGCCGTATTCGGTCATCTGGGTATCTTCATTATTTTTCAGATAGGACTGGTATTGGGGCAGGTTTCGAAACTGCAGATTACTCTGGTGGCTGAGATCAACATCCTGCACCATATCGAAAGTTATTTTTTCGGCAAAACAGGTAGATCCTGCAGCCAGCAGCAGCACTGCTGTTAACGCAACAAGTTTTTTCATCATTACCTCTCTTTTCTCGTGAATGTTCGCATCGGTACGTGGCAGCAATGGACGCAATAATCAGTCGGAATTCATCACCTCCTTGTCATGAATTGTGCGCCCGCTTCACTGGTGATCATATCTCGATCATCAGCATACAGA
>SLDV01000049.1 GCA_007125165.1 Geobacteraceae bacterium
ATTGCGATGACGGTTAACTTGATCACGCCGATCGCAATGGATAAAGAGTTGCGCTTTGCGATCCGCGAAGGGGGCCGTACTGTAGGCGCCGGCGTGGTCAGCGAAGTAGTTGAGTAACAACCAGTAATCAAGCTGAAATGACCCCTCCCGATTTAACCGGGAGGGGTTTTACGAGGTAAGTATTATGCGTGACATTGTCACTCTTGCCTGCACCGAGTGCAAGCGCCGGAACTACACGACCACAAAGAACAAGAAAAACACTCCGGACAAACTGGAGTTCAGCAAGTACTGCCGCTTTTGCAAGCGCCATACTATTCATAAGGAAACCAAGTAGCTTCAGCGCAAGTTGCCTGGATTCTGTGCAGGCCAGTAGCTCTAACGGCTAGAGCACCGGATTCCAAATCCGGGTGTTGGGGGTTCGAATCCCTCCTGGCCTGCCAAATTATAAATAAGATGCACACAGCGAGGCCGACAGATCGATGACTGGTAAATTGAACGAATTTCTTGGCAATGTGAAAGCAGAACTGCAAAAAGTCACATGGCCATCCAAGAAAGATACTTACGGATCGACACTGGTAGTTATAGCCGTTGTCATCTTCTGTGCGGTTTATCTGGGAATTGTCGATATGATTCTCTCGCGTTTGATCCGAGTGGTTCTGGGCTGACGGGAGGAAAAGGTTTTTTAATGTCAATGAAGTGGTACGGCGTACACACCTATTCCGGCTATGAAAACAAGGTAAAGCTGAACCTTGAAGAGCGCATCCGCTCAATGGGGTTTGAGGATCTTTTTGAAGAGATTCTCATACCGTCCGAAACGGTAGTCGAGATGCGTAAGGGGGAACGTAAAACCTCTACGCGTAAGTTTTTTCCCGGCTACATCCTGATAAAGATGGAGTTGAACGACGAAACCTGGCATGTGGTGACGGGGACCGCCAAGGTAACCGGTTTTGTCGGTGGCGGCGTTAATCCTCCGGCGATACCTGAAGAAGAGGTAGCGAAAATAACCAACCGGATGGTGGAAGGTGTTGAAAAACCGAAACCCAAGGTAGAGTTCGATGTGGGCGAAACGGTCCGGGTTGTTGATGGCCCCTTCCTGAACTTCACCGGTATTGTCGAAGATGTCAGGCCCGAACGAGGAACATTGAAGGTCATGGTCAGTATTTTTGGTCGGGTTACTCCGGTCGAGTTGGAATTTATACAGGTTGAAAAAACCAGCTGAGTCAGAAGTTGGAATAGCGTTTCGGACGTTTAAGGAGTAGGTAATGGCTAAGAAAGTTGTCGGACAGATTAAATTGCAGATCCCTGCCGGAAAAGCGAACCCGTCCCCGCCCGTGGGCCCGGCCCTCGGTCAGCACGGCGTCAATATCATGGAGTTCTGCAAGGCTTATAATGCAAAAACACAGGACCAGGATGGACTCATCATCCCGGTTGTCATAACGGTTTTTGCTGATCGGTCTTTCTCTTTTATTACGAAAACCCCGCCAGCCGCTGTTTTGCTGCTACGTGCCGCAAATCTGAAAAAGGGCTCCGGGGTGCCGAATAAGGATAAGGTCGGAACAGTAACCAGCGACCAGGTTCTCGAAATCGCTCGCCTGAAGATGCCCGACCTCAATGCGTTTTCTGAAGATGCTGCGGTGCGGATTATCGAGGGTACGGCACGCAGTATGGGAATTGAAATCGCCTGAAATGGCGAGTAGTGGAGAGAAAAAGATGGCAAGTGGCAAGAAGATTATAAACGCAAAAGAGTTAGTAGATCGTACCCGCACCTATGGCATCGATGAGGCACTTGAGCTTTTGAAAAAAAGCGCTTTTGCCAAATTTGATGAGACTGTTGAGGTGAGTGTCCGTCTTGGCGTAGATCCTCGTAAGGCCGATCAGATGGTACGCGGTGCCCATGTGCTTCCCAATGGACTGGGCAAGACTGTCCGCGTCCTCGTCTTCGCCAAGGGCGAGAAAGCGCAGGAGGCTGAAGCTGCCGGTGCTGACTATGTTGGTGCTGACGATCTGGCGGAAAAAATTCAAGGTGGCTGGTTCGAGTTTGATACGGCTATTGCCTCTCCCGACATGATGGGCGTAGTCGGTAAGATCGGCCGTCTTCTCGGTCCTCGCGGCCTGATGCCTAATCCAAAGGTCGGTACTGTCACCATGGATCTGGCCCGCGCTGTTCAGGAAGCAAAATCGGGTAAGATCGAGTACCGGGTAGAAAAAGCCGGTATCGTGCATGCACCGGTCGGTAAGATATCCTTTGATGCCGACAAGCTCAAAGAAAACATTCTGTCACTGTTGGATGTCCTGAGCAAAGCGAAACCGTCGACTTCAAAAGGGACTTATTTAAAGAAGATGTCCCTGTCCAGTACCATGGGGCCCGGGATCAACCTTGATATTCCAGCATTGCAGGCACTGATAAAGTAATACACAGACTCTAAGTCAAAGACAGCAGGTACGCACTGGCGTTTAATGGATTCACCACCTGCCGAGGCTGCAGGGTGCTGTGACAATGTGTCACCGCTCTCCCTCAAGCTGACTTGGTCGGGACCTCTGTGTCCCTGGATCTTAAAGAAAGGAGGAGAGTGAATGAACAGAACGGAAAAAGAACAAATTGTTCAGGAGTTGGCACAGCGATTAGCTGTAACTCAGGCTGCGTTTCTGGCTGATTATCGCGGGATTAACGTCGATCAGGCCACCTCCCTGCGTCGCGAGCTGACGCAGGCCGGGGTTGAGTATCGGGTTGTCAAGAACAATCTGATCAAGCTGGCTGCCAAGGGCACTCCCGCAGAAGTTTTACAGGATTTCTGCGCTGGTCCTACAGCGATTGCCCTGTCCGGGGCTGATCCGGTAGCGCCTGCGAAAATACTGAGCAAGTTTGCCAAGAGTGTTCAGGCGTTCGAATTGAAAGCTGGAGTTCTTGGTGGCAAATTGATGTCTGTTGCAGATATCAATGCGTTGGCAGATCTGCCGAGCCGTGAAGAGCTGCTGGCAAGGGCCCTCAGTTCGATGAATGCTCCGGTGTCAAATTTTGTCGGCACTCTGGCTGCTGTTCCGCGGTCTCTGGTACAGGTGCTCAATGCTATCGGCCAGAACAAGGCGGCTTGATTTTGATAATTTTAACAAAAAAACATATATAATCTTTCGGAGGAAAAAATGGCAGGAGTAACTAAAGAACAGGTTGTCGAGTTCATTGAAAAAATGACAGTCCTTGAAATGTCTGAATTTGTCAAAGAACTTGAAGAGAAATTCGGTGTTTCCGCGGCAGCTCCGGTGGCCGTTGCCGCAGCTGGTCCTGCGGTAGCTGAAGCTGCTGAAGAGAAGGATGAGTTTGATGTCGTTCTGTCCAGTACTGGTGATAAGAAAATCAACGTCATCAAGGTTGTTCGCGCCCTGACTGGTCTTGGTCTGAAGGAAGCCAAAGATCTTGTTGATGGTGCACCTAACACGGTTAAAGAAGGCGTCTCCAAAGCTGAAGCCGAAGATATCAAGAAGCAACTTGAAGAAGCTGGCGCCGGCGTGGAGCTGAAATAGCACTTGTAAGCCGAGAATTGAGCCTTAGCCAAGGTCGCCGGTGCGGCCTTGGCTATTCTCGTTGTTTGGAAGTGTATATCTTGCAAGCACCTGCGGCTCCTGACCGTGCGGTTGAATGTTTTGATCCGCGCACTGCCGAATAATAAGTTGATTGATCTGTTGTCGCCGGCCCACTTTAGCCGGCGTCGATCTTGACCCGAAGGAGAAACCATGGCCTATTCGTTTGCGAATAATCCGCTCCTCAGGAAGCATTTCGCAAAGGTTTCGAATATCATTGATATTCCGAATCTCATCGATATTCAAAAAACTTCCTATACCCGTTTTTTACAAGCTGATACACCCTCGTCCCAGCGCAGACAGAGTGGTCTTGAGGCAGTTTTTCGCTCGGTTTTTCCCATTCGTGATTTCAGCGATACCTGCTCCATGGAGTATGTATCCTATGATCTTGGCACCCCCAAGTACGACGTGGATGAATGCCACCAGCGTGGGATGACCTTTGCGGCTCCCATGAAGGTCAAGGTTCGTCTCGTCACACTTGATACTGATAAAGATTCCGGCACTCAGTCGATTCGCGACATTAAGGAGCAGGAGGTCTATTTCGGTGAAATTCCCCTGATGACAGATAATGGCACCTTCATTATCAACGGGACTGAGCGTGTTATCGTCAGTCAGCTTCACCGTTCACCGGGCGTCTTTTTCTCTCATGACAGAGGGAAAAGCCACTCCAGCGGCAAGGTACTTTACAGTGCCAGAATCATACCTTATCGCGGCTCCTGGCTGGACTTTGACTTTGATCACAAGGATCTGCTCTGGGTTCGTATCGATCGTCGTCGTAAGTTGCACGCTACGGTTTTACTCAAAGCTCTTGGTTATACCACTGAGGAGTTGCTCGAGCATTATTATGACGTTGAGGAGATTTCATGGAACGGCAATGAGTACGTCAAGAAAGTCAATTATGATCTTCTTGCCGGACAGCGTGCGACTTCCGATGTTCTTTCCAATAGCGGCGAAGTACTGGTCAAGGCAAATCGTAAGTTTACCCGTGCAGCGATTCGCAAGCTCAAAGAGGACGGTCTTGAGGTTGTCCCGGTAACTACGGAAGAGCTGGTCGGCAAGATCGTGTCAGCCGATATTATAGACGAAGCGACCGGAGAGGTCCTGCTTGAGTGTAACGCCGCGTTAACTGAGGAGAAGCTTGCAGAATTCAAGGAGCGTGGAATCCACGATTTCAGGATTCTTTTCATTGATCATCTTTATGTCGGCTCATATTTGAGCGACACCTTGCGTGTTGACAAGATTGAGACGACAGAAGATGCCATCATCGAAATTTTCCGTCGTTTGCGTCCCGGTGATCCGCCAACGGTTAAAACGGCAACAGCGTTGTTTGGCAGTTTGTTTTTTAATCCGGATCGCTATGACATATCGGCGGTCGGTCGGCTCAAGCTCAACCACAAGCTGGGTCTTGAGTCCCCCCTTGAGCTGTCAACTCTGACCAAGGAAGATATTCTTGCCGTGGTGCGTTACCTGATTGGCCTGCGTAATGGCAACGGCTCGATCGATGATATCGATCACCTGGGTAATCGACGCGTCAGGGCTGTTGGCGAATTGCTGGAAAATCAGTACCGCGTTGGGTTGGTAAGGATGGAACGTGCGATCAAGGAACGCATGAGCCTCCAGGATGTTGACAGTCTGATGCCCCACGATCTGATCAACTCCAAGCCTGTTTCTGCCGTTGTCAAGGAGTTCTTCGGTTCATCCCAGTTGTCGCAGTTTATGGACCAGACCAATCCTCTGTCCGAGGTGACTCACAAGCGGCGTTTGTCTGCCCTCGGCCCGGGCGGTTTGACGCGTGAGAGAGCGGGCTTCGAGGTGCGCGACGTTCATCCTACCCATTACGGTCGGGTCTGTCCGATTGAAACGCCTGAAGGCCCCAATATCGGTCTGATTGCATCTCTTTCAACCTATGCACGGATCAACGAGTATGGTTTTGTCGAAACCCCGTACCGGATCGTTAAAGACGCGCAGGTGACCAACGAAATCAAATACTTCTCTGCCCTTGAAGAAGAGGGCCATTCGATAGCCCAGGCCAATGCGCCCATCGATGAGAACAACGTGTTTATCAACGACCTGGTCAATGTTCGCAGAAACGGCGAGTTTATGTTGCTGCTCCCTGAGGAAATTACCCTCATGGACGTTTCACCGAAACAGATCGTTTCAGTGGCGGCAGCTCTCATCCCGTTTCTGGAAAACGATGACGCCAACCGTGCTTTAATGGGTTCCAATATGCAGCGTCAGGCGGTGCCTTTGCTGCGCTCAGAGTCGCCTTTGGTCGGTACCGGCATGGAGCGAATTGTTGCCCACGACTCGGGCAATTCGGTGGTTGCTCGACACGATGGGGTTGTCGAACGGGTTGATGCCGGTCGGATTGTTGTCCAGGTGGATGACAAGGACCTTGATGAAACCGGGACCGGTGTTGATATCTACAACCTGTTGAAATTCAGCCGTTCCAATCAGAATACCTGCATCAATCAGAAACCGATTGTGAAGGTGGGTGACCGGGTTAAAGCTGGAGATGTAATTGCTGATGGTCCCTCTACCCAGTGGGGTGAGTTGGCTCTGGGGCAAAATGTCCTTGTCGCTTTTATGCCCTGGCACGGCTATAACTTTGAGGACTCCATCCTCATTTCGGAAAAACTGGTTCAGGATGATCGTTACACCTCGATCCATATAGAAGAGTTCGAGTGTGTTGCCCGCGACACAAAGCTCGGCAAGGAAGAGATCACCGATGATATTCCCAACCTCGGCGAAGATGCTCTGAAAGATCTGGATGAGTCGGGGATTATCCGGATCGGTGCCAGCGTTAAAGCTGGTGACATTATGGTCGGTAAAATCACCCCCAAGGGTGAGACGCAGCTCTCTCCGGAGGAGAAACTGCTGCGGGCCATATTCGGTGAAAAGGCCGGCGATGTGCGTGATACTTCCCTGCGTGTGCCCCCGGGTGAAGAGGGGGTAGTTATCGCAGCGCGGGTATTCTCCCGCAAGGGCTCTGACAAAGATGCCCGAACCGAACAGATCGAGGCGCGTGAAATCGAGCAGTTGCGTAACGACATGAACGACGAAATCCGGATTCTCAGGGCATCAACACGGAAAAAAATCCGCTCATTGTTGTCGGGATTGACGGCTGCTGTGTCAATAGAGGATGAAAACGGTAACGTCCTTCTGCCGCAACGCCGTAAAATTACCGAGGAAGCCTTTGATAAAGTGCCTTTCTCGCGCATTCAGGATATCTCGGTATCCGGCAATGATGATGTTGAAACCAAGGTCGGCAATCTTCTGGCGCGTCTGGCAGAGCGGGAGCAACTGGTCAATGCCGTGTTTGAGGATCGCATTGAAAAGTGCAAACGTGGAGATGATCTGCCACCGGGTGTTATCAAGATGGTCAAGGTTTACATTGCCATCAAACGTAAGCTGCAGGTCGGTGACAAAATGGCCGGTCGCCATGGTAATAAAGGTGTTCTTTCCCGGATCCTGCCGCAGGAAGATATGCCCTACATGGAAGATGGTACTCCGGTCGAGATCGTGCTGAATCCCCTTGGGGTGCCGTCACGGATGAATGTCGGCCAGATACTGGAAACGCACCTGGGTCTTGCTGCCCGCGGACTTGGCAATCAGATTAAAAAAGTACTGGATGATCAGTACAGTGAAGCGGCTCTTAAAAAGCAGATCAAGATCGCTTATGCCGATGCTGAACTCGATGATTTCATTGACGGACTCAATGAAGAGGATCTGCGGGTATTGGCTCGTCGCCTGCAGAGTGGTGTGCCGATGGCTTCACCGGTGTTTGAGGGTGTCAGTGAAGGGAAGATCAAGGAAGAACTGCAACGTTCCGGCTTTTCTCAGAGCGGGCAGATGACCCTGTATGATGGTAAAACCGGCGAAGCTTATAAAGAAAAAGTCACCGTCGGTATCATGTACATGCTCAAGTTGCATCACCTGGTTGATGACAAGATCCATGCACGTTCCATCGGGCCCTACAGTCTGGTCACCCAGCAGCCCCTTGGCGGCAAGGCCCAGTTCGGTGGTCAGCGTCTGGGTGAGATGGAAGTATGGGCAATGGAAGCCTATGGTGCTGCCCATGCCTTGCAGGAGTTTCTGACGGTTAAATCAGATGATGTGGCCGGTCGGACCCGTATGTACGAAGCTATTGTCAAGGGTAAGCATACCCTTGAGGCCGGATTGCCGGAATCCTTCAATGTGTTGATCAAAGAACTCCAGGCATTGTGTCTGGATGTTGATCTGCTGGAAGAAGATTAGTTCAGGGCGGACGTAGGTGCGCCTGACGTGTATTTACATAAAATCAAGTACTCATCCAAATAAGGAGGATGCATTTTGGAAGACATTTTCAGTCTCTTTGAGCGTCCCAAAGATCCGTTGAATTTTAACGCTATTCGTTTGTCGCTGGCATCGCCGGAAAAGATTCGGGAGCGTTCTTTCGGCGAGGTTAAAAAGCCGGAGACGATCAATTACCGCACCTTCAAGCCGGAGCGCGACGGTCTGTTCTGTGCCAAAATTTTTGGCCCGATCAAAGATTATGAGTGTAACTGCGGCAAATACAAGCGGATGAAGCACCGCGGCATTGTCTGTGAAAAGTGCGGTGTTGAAGTTATCCCGAGCAAGGTCCGTCGCGAACGTCTAGGTCATATTGATCTGGCTTGTCCGGTGGCCCATATCTGGTTTTTAAAATCGTTGCCGTCACGCATTGGAGCATTGCTGGACATGACCTTGAAAGACCTTGAAAAAGTTCTTTATTTCGAGGCTCATGTCGTTCTCGATGCAGGTGATACGCCCCTTGAAAAAGGGCAAATATTGTCCGACGACAAGTACAGTGAGGCGATGGACGAATATGCCGGCCAGTTCGTTGCCGGCATGGGTGCGGAAGCGGTGAGGGAGTTGCTGGCCGAGTTGGATCTCGAGGTGACAGGTGAACAACTGCGTCTGGAGATGAAGGAAGCTACAAGTGAGGCCAAGCGCAAAAAAGCCTCGAAAAGGCTGAAGGTCATCAATGCTTTCCGCCAGAGTGGCAATCATGCGGAATGGATGATTCTCGAAACCATCCCGGTTCTGCCGCCGGAGCTGCGGCCGCTGGTACCGCTGGACGGCGGTCGTTTTGCCACCTCAGACCTTAATGATCTGTATCGGCGGGTGATTAACCGAAATAATCGTCTCAAGCGACTGATGGAGTTGCGTGCTCCGGAAGTTATTGTCCGCAACGAAAAAAGAATGCTGCAGGAAGCGGTTGACGCGTTGTTCGATAATGGCCGTCGCGGCCGTGCCATTACTGGGCCGAGCAAGCGCCCGTTGAAATCCCTGTCGGATATGCTCAAGGGCAAGGGCGGTCGTTTTCGTCAGAACCTGCTTGGCAAACGGGTTGATTATTCCGGTCGTTCTGTTATTGTCGTCGGCCCGGAACTGAAGCTGCACCAGTGCGGCCTGCCGAAGAAAATGGCCCTGGAGCTTTTTAAGCCCTTTATTTATCAGAAGCTGGAAGAACGTGGTCTGTCTACTACCATCAAGAGTGCCAAGAAAATGGTGGAGAAGGAAAAGACCGAGGTCTGGGATGTTCTTGAAGAAGTTATCAAGGAGCATCCGGTCATGCTCAATCGTGCACCGACCCTGCACCGTCTTGGTATTCAGGCCTTTGAGCCGGTGCTCATCGAAGGTAAGGCGATTCAGTTGCATCCGCTGGTTTGTACAGCATTCAACGCTGACTTTGACGGTGACCAGATGGCGGTCCATCTGCCGCTATCTATCGAGAGCCAGATTGAAGCCCGAGTATTGATGATGTCAACCAATAATATCCTGTCGCCGGCAAGCGGTCAGCCGATCATTGTGCCTTCTCAGGATATGGTTCTGGGGCTCTATTACATGACCAGAGAGCGTCCATTCGTTATCGGTTCCGGCAAGGTGTTCGTTTCTCCGGAGGAAGTTCGGATGGCCTATGATGCCGGGGAAGCCGACCTGCAGGCCGGGATCAAGGTTCGCATGGAACCGGAGGAAGGTGCGCCGCTTCAGCTCATCGAAACAACCGTTGGTCGTATTCTGTTGCGCGAAGTGGTGCCTGCGGCAATTCCCTTTAAACATGTAAATCTGGTCATGGGCAAAAAACAGGTTGCCAGCCTCATTGATGTCAGCTTTCGTCTGGCCGGCACCAAAGAAACAGTTATTCTTGCCGACAAGATTAAAGAAACAGGGTTCCGTTATTCGACCCTGGCCGGTGTTTCCATCTGTCTGGACGACATGGAAATCCCCGCGACCAAGGAAGAGCGCATCAAGGTTGCTGCAGATGAGGTCAAGGATATCCAGCAGCAGTATACCGAGGGTCTGATTACTGACGGCGAGCGCTACAACAAGGTTATCGATATCTGGGCCAAGTGTACGGAAGATATTGCCGGGACCATGCTCAGTAATATTGCCGTCGACAAGATTGTCTCTGAAAAGGGCGAAGCAGCAAAGGTGCCGTCATTCAACGCCATTCACATGATGGCTGACTCCGGAGCCCGAGGCAGCGCCCAGCAGATTCGTCAGCTGGCAGGGATGCGGGGCTTGATGGCGAAGCCGGATGGCTCCATTATCGAAACACCGATCACGGCAAACTTCCGTGAAGGTCTGACGGTTCTCCAGTACTTCATTTCAACCCACGGCGCCCGTAAAGGTCTGGCCGATACGGCGCTGAAAACAGCCAACTCCGGGTATCTGACCCGGCGTCTGGTCGATGTCGCTCAGGATGCGATTATCACCGAGCAGGACTGCGATACCCTTGATGGAATTGAGGTGTCTTCGCAGACTGAGGGCGGGGAAGTTATCGAGCGCCTGGGCGATCGTATCCTTGGTCGCGTAGCGCTGGATGATGTGGCCGATCCGATTACCGATGATGTGCTTGTTGAATCCAATCGCATGATTGATGAGGATGCCGTCGGCAGGATTGAAAACGCCGGACTCGAACGAGTCAAAATACGTTCAGTTCTGACCTGCAAAAGCAAGCGCGGCATCTGTGCCTTGTGCTATGGGCGTGATCTGGCCCGGGGACATCTGGTCAACCTTGGCGAAGCCGTTGGTGTTATCGCGGCCCAGTCTATCGGTGAGCCGGGCACCCAGCTTACCATGAGAACCTTTCACATTGGTGGTGCGGCGTCACGGCGTGCAGAGCAGACAGCTCTGGAGGCGCGCTTTGATGGCAGTGTGAAATTCATCAATCTGAATACTGTTGATGATGAGGCGGGATTACCGGTTGTCATGAACCGTAAAGGCGAAATAGCCATTGTTGATGATGTCGGTCGTGAGCGCGAGCGCTATGCCCTGGTGTATGGCGCTCACCTGACCCGCCGCGAAGGAGACCCTGTCAAGGCCGGTGAAGTTCTCGCTGAGTGGGACCCCTACACGGTACCTATTATTACCGAGGTTGGAGGAACGGTTCGCTACGGAGACGTGCTCGAAGGCGTTACCATGGAGGAGCAGGTTGATGAAGTGACCGGCCTGTCTCGAAAGGTGGTGGTAGAGTCGCGGGCAGCTGACAAGCGTCCACGAGTGACGATCAAGGGAGAAGACGGCAAGACCGCGAAACTGCCGAACGGCGCTCCGGCGCGCTACATGCTTCCCGTCGGCGCCAACATTGTGGTTGAGGAGGGCGCGGTCCTGCGACCGGGGGTTATCCTGGCAAAGATCCCGCGTGAAACAACCAAGACCAAGGATATTACCGGTGGTCTGCCGCGGGTTGCTGAACTCTTTGAAGCGCGCAAGCCGAAAGAGGTTGCAATCATCTCCGAAGTGGATGGTGTCGTCAGCTATGGTAAGGATGCCAAGGGCAAGCGGAAGGTCGTCGTTACCCCGGAAATTGGTGAGCCGGTTGAATACCTGATTCCCAAGGGTAAGCACATATCGGTCCATGAGGGAGATTATCTCCACGCCGGTGAAGAGCTGGTTGATGGTTCGAGCAATCCTCATGACATCTTGCGTGTACTGGGCAGCAAGGAGCTGTCCAAGTACCTGGTTGATGAGGTTCAGGAGGTTTATCGATTGCAGGGCGTCAAGATCAATGATAAGCACATAGAAACTATCGTGCGGCAAATGCTGCGCCGGGTTCAGATCAATGAGGTTGGTGATACAAACTTCTTGAGCGAAGATCAGGTTGATCGGTGGGTTTTCGAAGAAGAGAATGAAAGGGTGCTGGCACAGGATGGTCAACCGGCCATTGGTGAACCAATAATGCTTGGTATTACCAAGGCCTCTTTGTCGACCGAATCATTTATTTCGGCGGCGTCTTTCCAGGAAACGACCAAGGTTCTCACTCAGGCCTCCATTCAGGGCAAAGTCGACGTCCTCCACGGGCTCAAAGAAAACGTCATTATGGGACGTTTAATACCAGCCGGTACGGGTGTTGCTAAATACCGGGCTGCGGAACTGCACACTCCGGAGCCTGAGGCGAAGCTTGAAGCGCCGCTTGAGATCGATGAATCGGAGACGGAAGATACAGAAGATATTGAAGATTAAAAGCTGTGAAATTACAGGGTTCAAACCTGGTTCAGATAAAACAGGCTGAGGCAAAAAAGAGCTTGACAATGTATAGATCGATTGATAATCTCTGCGGGTTTTCCTCGCGAAAAGCCCGATATTTGGGTGTATAAGACGATGTTGAGATACTGGGAGTAACAAGATGACGACAATTAACCAACTGATTCGCAACGGACGCCAAAAAAAGGTTGCCAAATCGACTGCGCCAGCACTAAAGTCCTGCCCTCAGCGGCGTGGAGTCTGTACGCGAGTTTATACCACGACACCAAAGAAGCCTAACTCAGCGCTGCGCAAGGTCGCACGTGTACGCCTCACTAACGGAATTGTCGTTACTTCGTACATACCGGGCGTGGGCCACAACCTGCAGGAGCACTCCGTTGTGCTGATCAGGGGAGGAAGGGTCAAGGACTTGCCAGGGGTTCGCTACCACATTGTGCGTGGCACCCTGGACCTCGCAGGAGTCAAGGATCGCAAGCAGGGGCGTTCGAAGTATGGCGCCAAGCGCCCGAAGTAATTTAAGTCTGAAGAAGAGGACCTTATGCCAAGAAGAAGAGAAGTCCCCAAGCGAGTCATTCTGCCTGATCCCAAATTTGGCGATCAGATGGTTGCAAAGTTTGTCAATAATGTCATGGTCGACGGCAAGAAAAGCACGGCAGAGCAGATTGTTTATGGCGCCTTTGATATTGTCGCTGAGCGTAGCGGTAATAACCCGCTTGATGTATTCAAGACTGCCATGGACAATATCCGCCCGATGCTGGAGGTCAAGTCTCGCCGTGTTGGTGGCTCAACCTATCAGGTTCCCGTTGAGGTAAGTCCGTCGCGGCGCACTGCCCTGGCGATGCGCTGGCTGGTGACTTATGCCAAATCGCGCAGTGAAAAGACAATGCGTGAGCGGCTGGCTGGTGAGTTTCTCGATGCATTCAATAATCGTGGCGCTGCGGTCAAGAAGCGTGAAGATACCCATCGGATGGCAGAAGCAAACAAGGCCTTTGCTCATTACCGTTGGTAGGCCCGGTTGTCACTTTTAGGAGATAGATTGTGGCTCGTTTAGTACCACTGAATAAAACACGTAATATCGGCATCATGGCCCACATTGATGCCGGCAAGACGACAACGACCGAGCGAATTCTTTTTTACACGGGCGTATCGCACAAGCTGGGGGAGGTCCATGATGGTGCAGCCACCATGGACTGGATGGAGCAGGAGCAGGAGCGCGGTATTACCATTACTTCGGCTGCAACGACCTGTTTCTGGAAGGATCATCGCATCAATATTATCGACACCCCCGGTCACGTCGATTTTACTATCGAGGTAGAGCGTTCCCTCAAGGTTCTTGATGGTGCCGTTGCGGTATTCTGCTCTGTTGGCGGCGTTGAGCCCCAATCCGAAACTGTCTGGCGTCAGGCTGACAAGTATGGTGTTCCGCGGATTGCATTCATCAACAAGATGGATCGCATCGGTGCCGATTTCAATCGTGGTGTAACAATGATCCGCGAACGTCTCGGCGCCAATCCATTACCGTTGCAGTTGCCGATCGGGTCGGAAGAAAACTTTCGGGGTCTGGTTGATCTGGTAACCATGCAGGCACTGGTGTGGGATGATGAGTCCCTGGGCTCGAAGTATGACATTATTGACATCCCGGCCGAAATGGTTGACGAGGTTGAGGCCGCCCGCGAAGCGCTGCTTGAGGAGATTTCTTCACACGATGATACGTTGATGGAGAAGTATCTGGGCGGCGAAGAGTTAACCCTCGATGAAATTAAAGCAGCTATCCGGCAGGGAATGAGAGATGTTCATTTCTGCCCGGTGTTGTGCGGCAGTTCTTTCAAAAACAAGGGCGTTCAGACTCTGTTGGATGCTGTTGTTGATTATATGCCCGCCCCTGTTGATGTGCCTCCGATCAAGGGTCTGCATCCTGACACGGGCGAAGAGCTTGAGCGTCCCGCTTCAGATGAGGCTCCTTTTGCTGCTCTGGCTTTTAAAATCATGACTGATCCTTTTGTCGGCCAGTTGAGCTTTTTCCGTGTCTATTCGGGCATTGCTGAATCTGGAACGACGGTGCTTAATTCGACCAAGGGGAAAAAAGAGCGTTTTGGGCGTCTTCTCAAGATGCACGCCAATAAACGCGAAGAAGTTAAGATGGTTTATGCAGGCGACATTGCCGCAGCCGTTGGTCTGAAATATACAACTACCGGTGATACTCTCTGCAATTCGGATCATCCGGCCCTGCTGGAGTCGATGGAGTTTCCCGAGCCGGTTATTCACCTCTCGGTTGAGCCCAAGACCAAGGCGGACCAGGAAAAGATGGGCGTTGCTCTCGGCAAGCTGCTGTCCGAAGATCCGTCAATGCGCGTCAGAACGGATGAGGAGACCGGCCAGACCATTCTTTCCGGAATGGGCGAGCTTCATCTGGAGATCATTGTTGATCGTATGAAGCGCGAGTTCAAGGTTGAGTGTAATGTTGGCGCCCCACAGGTAGCTTATCGCGAATCGATTACCAAGTCGGTTCAAGTTCAGGGTAAGTTTGTTCGCCAGTCGGGTGGCCGAGGTCAGTACGGTGACTGCTGGTTGCGTCTCGAGCCGGCAGAGGCAGGCGAAGGCTTTAGCTTTATCGATGAAATCAAGGGCGGGGTTATTCCACGCGAATATATTCCGGCTGTTGGTAAGGGCGCGGAGGAGGCAGCTCAGAACGGGGTGCTTGCAGGTTTCCCGATTGTCGATGTGCGTGTGGCTGTATTTGACGGTTCTTATCACGATGTTGACTCTTCGGAGATGGCATTCAAGATCGCCGGTTCCATGGGTTTTAAAGAGGGTGCCAGAAAGGCTGCGCCCGTCCTGCTTGAACCTGTTATGGCGGTTGAAGTCGTGGTTCCGGAAGAATACATGGGCGATGTCATCGGTGATTTGAACAGCCGTCGTGGCCGTATTATGGGCATGGATTCGCGGGCCGGCGCCCAGACAATTAACGCCCATGTGCCGCTGTCGAGTATGTTTGGTTATGCCACGGATTTGCGCAGCGCAACCCAGGGTCGCGCAACTTATTCAATGGTTTTTGATCACTACGAGCAGGTACCAAAGGCAATCAGCGAAGAAATTATTGCCAAGGTTAATGGTTAGAGGAGATTACAATGGCGAAGGCGAAATTTGAGCGGTTAAAGCCGCATGTCAACGTAGGAACGATTGGTCACGTCGACCACGGCAAGACGACCCTGACTGCAGCGATTACCAAGGTGCTGGCGGAGAA
>SLDV01000143.1 GCA_007125165.1 Geobacteraceae bacterium
TAAAATTATGTAGCAACTGCCGGCAGTTTAACCCCGGCGGCACCTCATCAAGAGTGGCGGAGGGACAGGCCCTGCGAAGCCACAGCAACCGGTTCGTTATCAACGAAAGCCAGGTGCTAAATCCTGCCCTGAAACCTTCAGGGGAAGATGAGAAAGCGTCCCATTCGCACTTCGTTAGAACGGGCCCTTTCTCAATCCAGGAGAAGGGTCTTTTTTATTACAAAGGAGTGCGAGAATGGATCATCAACTGAGATGTTCTACTATCAGCCGTGCCGTGCAGATCGGTACCGGTGTTGATGAGCGGACAGGAGCCGTGAGCTATCCCATCTACCCGAGTGCAACCTATCGCCATCCTGGCGTTGGTCAGAGTACCGGCTATGATTATATCCGTTCGGGAAACCCGACCCGCGAAGTTCTTGAACAGGCCCTGGCAGACCTTGAAGGTGGCTCACGCGGCCTGGCCTTCTCTTCCGGGATGGCCGCCTTGACAACACTGTTTCTGCACTTTTCCACTGGCGATCATCTGATTGTTTCGGAGGATCTTTATGGCGGTACCTACCGGTTGCTTGATCAAGTATTCAGCAGTTTCGGCCTTGCAACAAGCTATGTTGATACCAGTTCCAGCGCATCAGTCAAGGCAGCCCTGCTGCCACAGACAAAAGCGTTGCTGGTGGAAACACCGGGCAACCCTCTCCTTGGTATTGCCGATCTGGCAGCACTGGGAAATTTATGCCGCCAGAACAACCTTCTGTTCATTGTCGACAATACCTTCATGACACCGGTCCTGCAGCACCCCTTTGACTATGGTGCAGACATTATTGTCCACTCGGCAACCAAGTATCTTGGCGGTCACAACGACCTGTGTGCCGGGGTACTGATTGTCCGCACTCCAGAACTCGGTGAACGTCTCTACTTTCTGCAGAATTCCACTGGTGCCGTATTACCGCCCCAGGACTGTTGGTTGCTGATGCGCTCACTGAAAACCCTGCATTTGCGGATTTCGCGGCACTGTGATAATGCAACAACAGTAGCCGACTGGCTGAATCGCCATCCACTGGTTAACAGGGTCTTCTATCCCGGCCTGCCTGACCATCCCGGCCATCAACTCGCTTCACGGCAGATGAAAAAATTCGGCGGCATGCTGTCATTTCGGGTCACAAGCGCCACCGTAGCCCGGCGGCTACTGGAACAATTGCAGATGATCTCTTTTGCCGAAAGTCTCGGCGGTGCAGAAACCCTCATTACTCTGCCGGCGGTCCAGACTCACGCTGATATTCCCGTAGCAGATCGACAGCGCCTTGGCATCGATGATACCCTGCTACGACTTTCAGTCGGCCTTGAAGACCCGCAGGATATTATCGCCGATCTGGAGCAGGCGTTGGCAGGGCAGTAATCTGTGTTGACAAAATGAATGGGACAGGAGATTTCCGATGAATCCACCCGCCAAACGTATTGCTACCCTTTTGGTACACCAGGGGCAGGATCGCGACCCGGCCACCGGTGCCTCAACAGTGCCGATTTATCAAGCCTCGACCTACCACCACTCTGGTGGCGTCGGCCAGGAATTTGATTACGCCCGGAGCGGCAACCCCAGTCGCCGGCAGGTGGAAGACGCAATTGCCCTGCTTGAAGGAGGAGTGCGGGGATTTGCATTTGCTTCCGGAATGGCGGCCATCGGCAGCGCCCTGTCCCTGCTGGAGGCTGGAGACCACCTGATCGCCCCGGACGATCTCTACGGCGGCAGTTACCGCTACCTGACCATGATGCTTCCTCGAAACGGGATCGAAGTCAGCCTTATCGACCAATCTGATCCGGATCGGGTCGAAGCGGCCATTCGCCCCAATACCCGGGCGTTGTTTCTGGAAACCCCTTCTAATCCCTTGTTCAAGATCACTGATTTGCGCTCCATGGTGTCTTTGGCCCGCCAACATGGTTTGTTGACCCTGCTCGACAATACCTTCATGACCCCGCTGCTGCAAAGACCTCTGGAGCTTGGAGTCGATGTAACAATCCACAGTGCAACCAAGTTTCTCGGAGGGCACAGTGACCTGCTGGCCGGGCTGGTGGCAGTGAGCGACAGAGATATAGCCGGAAAAATCAAACGCTTTCAAAACTCCTTCGGGGCGGTTTTAGGTCCTTTTGACTCTTTTCTGCTGTCGCGGGGAATCAAAACCCTCAAGGTTCGCCTGGAAGCCTCTGAACACAATGCTCTGGAACTGGCGACAAGATTGTCGGAGCACCCGGCAGTAGCACGGGTTATTTATCCCGGCTTGACAGATTTTCCGGGTCGTAATCTGCACTTTTCCCAGGCTACGGGAGCCGGGGCGGTATTATCTTTCGAGCTGAAAGACACAAGTGCCGTACAAGCCTTGCTTGACCGGGCAAAACTCCCTATCGTCGCGCCCAGCCTGGGCGGCGTTGAAACCATTCTGACGCATTGCTGGAGCATGTCCCATGCGGCAATACCGGCAGTCGTCAAAGAGCAGATGGGACTCAGTCAGAACCTGCTACGCATTTCCGTCGGCATCGAAGATATCGAGGATCTCTGGGATGATCTGGCCCAGGGGTTGCGCGAAGCTTGACAAAACAGTTGCCGACAACCACCTTTAGCCCCGAAGTAATTGACTTTTTAATGAAGTATCAATAGCCTAGCACCAACAGCCGCTCCTGAAATTCCTCCAGCACATGGATAGTCCGTGATGAGAAAACTGGCAAACCTGTTTCTGATTCTCTTCATCGCTTCAGCAGTCACCGGCATCTTTCATATTCTACTGCAGCACTACGAAACATTTCCCGTCGCTACGCGAATCCATCGCACCCTCTGGGGCGCTTCTTTGATCAGCGGCTTTCTTGTCTATCTTGGCCTCGGTTTCAATTGTCATCTGCCTAAACGGGTCCTGATTCCCCTCTTTTTATGGCTGTTCTGGAGCCTGGTTTCCTACTGGCCCCTGGACTATTTCACCACCGACTGGGGCCGCCTGATCGCCTACGTTGCCCAACTGATTTTTGGTGCTGTAGTTCTGAAATTCAATTTTCTTCTGAATAACAAAGGGTTGCTACTGGTTCCGGAGCAGTTTTCCGGCCCGGCCTTCAGCTTTCGCTCTCTTGTCATCTTTTCTTTAATCAGCTTTATCGTGATACCGGCCTCTTTGCTGCTGATTCTTTTTTCCGCCGTTGGCGGCATCCTCGAAAAGAGTACCGGCGGTTTTGTCCAGCTTCGCCCTGATGGCCTGTACATGAAAGAAAAGGTCTACCATCTGGATGGTAAAGACATCCGCCTGGCCGGGATGATTCATTTAGGTCAGGGCAGCTATTACGCCGACCTGATCGCTTCTATTCCGGCTGAACGAACACTGATTCTCGCTGAAGGAGTTACCGACGAAACCGGCCTGATGCGTTACGAATTCAGTTACGGCAATATTGCCGATAATTTTGGCCTTTCCGCTCAGGAACAGTTTCATTTCGCCGGGCGGCGGATCAGCCTGTCAGAGCTGACCCAGCCTTATCGCGAAAGGTATGACGGACCTCATGTCCTCGCCGCCGATATCGACCTGCAACAGTTTGACCCCCGCAGCATTGAGGTACTCAACGCTATCGCCAGGTATCTTCTGAATGCTGAATCTCTGGTAAAAGGGTATCTTGAGTTTAATCGCTGGGCTGAGGAGAATATTACCGTCGATACCAATCGGGTATTGATGTACGATCTGATCGACAAACGCAACCAGGCGGTCATTGAACTGCTCCCTCAGGCGCTAGAACGCTATGATGTGGTAATAATCCCCTGGGGGGCCCTGCATATGAAAGGGATTGAAGCTGCTGTACGCGAAAAAGACTTCTATCTCCATGACACCTACCTGCGTCGCAGCATCAGTTTTTTTGACCTGCCCTACAGCCGGATACTGCGCCAGTTTCGCAGGGCAGATTGATAAAGAATACGGGTAGCGATTTTTTATCCTTCTTTTTTGCCGGCGGCAGCACTGATTCCCGCCAGATAGCCGGTTGACCAACAGAGTTGTAAGTTAAATCCCCCGGTCGGGCCGTCCAGATCGATCATTTCCCCGGCAAAATACAGATTATTGATGATTTTTGAGCGCATGGTGCGCATGTCGATATCAGTAAGATTGACCCCCCCGGATGTAATAATCGCGCGCTCCGGCGTATCCAGACCAGTGACCTTGAGTCGCCAGTTTTTAAACAGATGGCCGAGGCGCAGTCGCTCTTCCTTGGTAATGGAGTGGCATTTTTTGTCCGCTGGAATCTCACTTAACCGCACAAACAGCGGAATAAGGAGTTGTGGTAACAGGCCGGACAGGGCGTTAGCAAAATTTCTGTTGCTGTGGGCAGCAAGTTCCCGCTGCAGCCGCTGATCAAAAAGATCCGCACTGACGGCCGGTTTCAGGTCAA
>SLDV01000008.1 GCA_007125165.1 Geobacteraceae bacterium
CGGACTGCCGGAATATTGCTGAGCAACAGCGAGGACAGCCCCATGGCCGTCGTCAGGGTTGTGAACAGACAGGGGCGGAACAGGGTCGTGACCACCTTGATGATGTGTTGATTTCTATCATTGGTTAACGGGTTGCCGCGTAACCAACTGTTGTAAAGATGGACGGTGGTCGTCACTGAGAGCACCATAACGACCGGTGGTAGCAGGGCGGTAATGGTATTCAGGGCAAAGCCGCTGAGGCTGTAAAGAGCGATGGTCCAGCACAGGCTGACGGTCATCACCGCAAGGGGCAGCAGCAATCCATACAGGCGCCTGAAAAAAAACAACAGCAGCAGGCTCAGAATGACCACAGCAAGGGGGATCGTCACCAGTTGGTCGCGCTGTATCAGTCGCGATACAGTCAGCTTTTGTAACGGGATACCGGTCAGGCGCAGGTCAAGGTCGGCATGGACCTTGTTGATCAGATCCTCGATGGTCGTCAGCGCTTGCTGTTGTTCGTCAATATCGGCACTCAGGTCGACCAGAATCAGTGCTGTTTCGCGGTCCGGCGACAGGAGCATGGGAAGGCCTGAACCGGGGGTGGCCAGGGGTGGGACAACAGGAAAAAAAGGGGACATGAAGACAGGTGGTGCTTGCGGCAAGAAGGGTGTTGTCACACTGATAACACCATTGATTCCAGTCAGATCGGCTCCGATGTTCTGTACCCGCCTGATCTTTTCCGGGGAGAACAGGTCAGGTGCGGTCAGAGCGATGATCAGGAATTCGTCGTTGCCGAAGTTGTCGCGAAAAATATTGTAGTTCTGTTGTAACTCCTGGTCATGGGAAACCATGGAGCTGTTGTCATTTTCGATGTCAACGTGGAGAGCGGGATAGATCGTTGTCCCGGTCAGAACAAGGAGCAGCAGGAGACAAAAATTGCGACCTCTGCCGAGCTGATACTGGAGAAACTTCTCTCCCGTTGATATGGAGCCTTCCTTCTGCCGGCTCATCACGGAGCCTGCGTAGAACAATGATGCGCTGACAGGGACCGTCCGGGGATCGTCTGCATGGCAAAATAGGGGGGCAGGCTGTTGCGCAAGGGGGTGTTAAGCAGGATGCTGATTCCCAGACTGCGGAGAAAAGAGGCAGCCCCTCCCCGTCGGGTCCCCAGCCACATCCCCCGTGCCGCCCGGTTTGCTGCCACAGTAAAGGCCTTGCGCCGGACATGGTCATAACGCTCCAGCAGCGGCGCCAGATCCTCTGCGTGGCGCAGATGCTTGATCAGGACGTCGGCAAGAAATTCTGCATCAGCGAAGCCGGTGTTCATCCCCTGGCCGCCAATCGGGCTCATGACATGGGCGGCGTCACCGCAAAGGGCGATATTGCCGGCAAAATAGCGGCTGTAGACAAAGCGATGGACGTTGAAGCTGTTGAGCTCTCCACAATCGGCGGCGGCCAGGTCGAGACCGGAACGCTGCTTTATCCCCGCGATCAGGGTGTTGATGTCGGCCCGGTTCTGCCCCTGGTCAAGCTGCAGAATCCAGCGCCGCAGCTTATTGGGCAGGGGGAAGGATTCCAGGGCTCCGGTGCGGTTGAAGTAGAGGTGCGCTCGGGTGCCGAAATCTGTCCGATCATGAAAGTCAGCCATGATAAAGGAGTGTGGATAGGTTTTAGTGGCGATACAAGGGATCGCCGCCGCGTTTCTGACGTCACTACGATGGCCGTCACAACCGATCAGGATTCGAGCTGTCTGGATCTGATCTCTGGTGTCGGCGGAGCGCAAAGTCACCTTGATCCGTTTCTGTTGTTCTTCGGCATTGAGGAAATGGCAATGACGCCTGACCTCGACGCTGCTGAAATTTGCCAGATTTTTTTCCAGCAATGCGACGGTTTGTGACTGCGGCAGGGACAGGATGAAAGGATAGCGTCCGGCCAGTGAGTTGAAGCGCAGCTCGCCACGGAGTTTTTTTTCTTCAAAAATACAGGCGTGATCAATTTTGACGGCTTCTTTGATAAAGGCCGTATCCAGACCAATGCGCGACAAAATTTCCAGGCTCGGGGGGGTGATGCCGATGGCCATTGATTGCCGTGGTGCGGTCGGACTTTTTTCGACTATCAGGGTATGGATGTCGCCCTGACCGAGGAGGTTTGCCAGGAGCAGGCCTACCGGACCGCCACCGACGATAATGACGTCGAAATCGGCCGCGCTGCTCATCAGTTTCCTGTTTCCAGCTGCAGCAGGGCCATTTCAGCCGTCAGTCCGGGCCCGAAGGCCATGGCACCGACCAGTTGCCCATGATTGGCCTGTTCGACGGCGAGGATATCATGCAGAACAAAGAGGATGGTAGCGCTGCTCATGTTGCCATAACGGCGCAGGATGTCACGTGAGGTCGCGACCTTGGCGGCCGGCAGCTGCAGTCCTTCGGCAACCCTGTCGATGATTGACTTGCCGCCCGGATGGACAGCCCAGATATGGACATCTTCCATGTTCAGGTGGTGACGTTCAAGCAGGGGGGCTGTGAGGTCGGCGATTCCGGCGCCGATGATTTTGGGAACATAGCTCGACAGGGAGATGTCAAAACCATTATCGCCGATGCTCCAGGCCATGGCGTCCTCCCCGGCGGGCATCAGGGCCGAGTGGAAATCCATGATGCGGTAGCTGTGACCCTTGGCTGCCGGGCGCGCAGCGACCAGTGCCGCCGCGGCACCGTCGGCAAACAGGGAGTTGGCCAGCAGGCTGTCGGCGCTGCCGTTCAGTTGCAGGTGGAGACTGCAAAGTTCCAGACACATGACCAGCACGACGGCATCGGGATCGGCGCGACAGAATTGGGCCGCCATATTCAGAGCGGGAAACGCCGCATAGCAGCCCATAAAACCCAGGTGATAGCGCTGGGTATTGGCGCCCAGACCCAGTTCACGACACAGAATATAATCAATTCCCGGATTGAAAAAGCCGGTACAGGACGCGGTAACCACGTGGGTGATGTCTTTGGCATTAAAACCGTCGCTGTGGTTAAGAAGCTTGTGTCCAAGGTCTGCCGCCAGAACGCTGGCCTCTCTGGTGTAAATACTGTTGCGCTGTTCTGTGGTGGGTTGGGTGGCGACCGTGTTGTCGCCGAAGGCAAAAAAGCCATCGCCCCAGTTGGGAATAACACTGTAGCGCGTGTCGATACCGGAATGACGATAGAGCATGCGGACAAGGCGCTGGTCACGTGGATCCGAGGTCCAATCGAGCATTTGCGCGCCGACATCCTGCTGCTGATAGCGGTGTTGCGGGACAACTGTTTGTGGCTGGTGCAGCCAGACCTGCGTCATCATTTACTCCTGGGCCGGTGGCGACTGTGTTGATGTCGGGTTTCTGTCAAGAGCCATTGTCGCCTTGACCTCAACGGTGTCCTTGACCCTGACTATCCTCATAAAGGATGGCGGATCCAGCTCGAATGACGCCAGTGAGAGGTCAAAGACCAGGGTTGCTTCAATGGCGGATGCGTCAATGTGGGGCTCTGTGACCCTTGCGGTGATCGGTTGCGTGACATCACGAATCGTCAACGCGAAAGTCAGTTCTTCCGGCATCTTGACAAGATGGCCCTCAGGTGTGGAGAGGCTGTCTGAAGAAAATACTTCGGTAACACCGATGATATGGGGAAATGTCTCGTGTTCGAACATATTGTGCATATCTCTGTCCCGCTTGCTATTGTCTGTATCCATGGTGGTGACTTGAACGGCAATGTCAGGGACTCTGATCATGTTGTCAGTAACGGAGATCTCGAAAGGTTCGCAGGCGGCTGTCCCGGTAAAATCCTTCATTATCGTTTTTTGCACATAGAAGGAAATCTCACAACTGCCACGATACTTTGTTGTGGTGGCAGAGGCTGGCAATGGTGGTATTAATATGGCGATCAACAACAAACAAGATAACCGCGATTTCATCATCGACACTCCCTTCAGATCGGCTTACTGACCCGGTGTATAAATATCTGAATCCTGCGTTGGTGTAGGGGCGCGATTCATCGCGCCCTGTTTTGTGGATCTGTTTTGACAATCGGGCGCGATGAATTGCGCCCCTACATTTCAATATTTAACCGCCACAGCAATAAGGTCATTCTACTATGCTTGACGCAGGGATGTAAGGGTGCCCAAGGGTTCTTGCTGTTTGTTGTCACAGGACCTCCGACCCTGTTCTACGACAAACTGAATAGTTACTCAAAAATTGTATTTGAGCTCTGCCATATAGAGGTCGGCAGGCTGACCAACAGGGGTATCGCGACCGCCGCTGAAGAACTGGGCACTGACGGTCAGATCAAGATTCTGCCTGACGGACCAACTTAAAGCCGGAGCAATAAAAAAGGCCTCTTCGCGCAGATAATAGATGCCGGTCATTGAGCCATTGAGCAGGGGGTGGATCAGGTAGTTCAACTGCAGCGCCGCCTGGTAGCGGGTAAATGAGGGGTTGTCGGCGCTGATACCGCTGCCAAACAACTGATAGTCACGTTTTCCGCCGTCCCTGTTGTAGAGCAGTTCGCTGACAATAAAAAGGCCGTTGTCGAACATGTAATCAAGGGAAAGGGCAACGATGGCATTGGTTCTGCGCTTGCCGGCCTCTTTTTGCCGATCAAGATCATGAAACAGCATGGTTTCGCCTTTGAAACCGGCACCGCCGAGATTTCCGGCCCAGCCGCCACCGACGGCGAGGCGGTCGCGGTAGTAGCCGCCGATGACCTGCATATTGTAACCCCTGACATCAAAGCCATAGAGGATGGCAGCGACAGTCTGGCGGCGTTGACGACCGGGACTGACTGCCAGTTCAATCCGCGAGTCGATACCGGTGAAGCGCTGGATGCGGATGGCGTCGCTGCCGGGCCGTTCGGGGTAGTCGATAGCGTAAAGGGAGTAGATGTTGAAAATATCGTTGGGGTTGGTGAGCATATTCACCCCCCAGTTGACCCGCTGGCGTCCGGAGCGAATCAGCCAGTCGTCACTGTCCCATTCGACAAAGAGGCGATCTGCCATGGTATGAATCAGCAGGTTGCGTTGGTTGACCAGGGTTGCGGAGAGGTCGACGATACCGGGGTCGCGGCGCAGCTCCCTGACATAGTCGGGCGCGGTCCGGACCAGATCGCCGGAAAACAGGCGGGTACGTAACCCTCCATGAACTGACAGGGTGGAAGATATCTCCCAGAACAGGTTCAGGCGCTTGAGCAGGCGGTATTCATACAATTCATTTCGGCTGTCTGGAGTTGTGTCGGTCATTTTGTATTGGAGCGCGGAACCTTGCAGATAACCGCCGATCTCCAGCTGCTGAGCGCCCTGAACCGGACCGAGTGTGATCAGCAGAAGTGTCAGCACCAGACAGAGGTTGACGCTAACCTTCATGGCAACTGTCTTCAACGATGGCACCATCAAGCATGCGGACGACGCGCCGGGCACGGTCGATGACCCGTTGATCGTGGGTAGAAAACAGAAAGGTAACCTTCTTCTCCCGGTTCATCCGCGTCATGATATCAAGCAGGTTCATGGCTGCGGTGGTATCGAGGTTGGCGGTCGGCTCATCGGCGAGGATGATTTTTGGTTCGCAGGCTAACGCCCTGGCCACCGCGACGCGCTGTTGTTCGCCGCCGGAGAGTTGCGCCGGGCGGGTATCCTTGCGCTTCTCCAAGCCGACCTCATCCAGCAGTTCATCGGTACGGCGGGCGATTTCATCTTTGTCACGATTCTGCAGCAGCATGATAAAGGCGACATTTTCACGGGCGCTGAACACCGGAATCAGGTTGTAGTGCTGAAAGACAAAGCCGATGTGCCACAAGCGAAAGTCGATGAGCTTGCTGTCGCTCATACCGGTGATGTCGGTGCCGTTGATGTGAACGCTGCCGGACGTTGGTCGGTCAAGGCCGCCGATGAGATTGAGGAGGGTGGTTTTGCCCGACCCGGACGGGCCGACAATGCTGGTGAATTCCCCTTCCTCAATACAAAGGTCGGCCTGACGCACGGCATGAACCGGGATGGTGTCGGGATTGTAAGTTCTGGTCAGTTGGCGGGTTTGAACTACAGGCATGGCAGCCTCCCTGTCTTTACTTCCCTTTGGTCGCCTCCAGCGGATCGATGCGAATCGCTTTGATTGCCGGATAGGTGGACGCCAGCAGGGTTACAACAATAACGACAAATACAATCAGCACAAATTCACCGGGCTGTAAAAAAGGATAGATAATGGTGTCGTAGCCGATTTCCGCCAGGCCCGAGGCAAAGAGTTCGAGATTGATACCACGCTCTTTAAGCCAGGTCACAGTGACTGCCGCCAGTATCATGCCGGTCAGGGCCCCGACCAGAGTCAGGATCAGTGACTCCAGCAGGATCATGGCCAGTACCCGCACACGACTCATGCCGACGGAGATCAGCATGCCGATCTCGTGGAGTCGCTCAAAGATAGCCATCAGCATGGTATTGATAATGCCGAAGGCCAGGGCCAGCATGATGACGATAGTGATAATCAGCAGCATGACCTGACCGTAATCGACCAGGGTTTGCAGTTCCGGTGACAGTTCATGCCAGGGCTGGGCGATAATGCCGGTAAATTCGGCATTGAGGTCGGCGGCTACGGTCGCAGCCTGGTCGGCGTCATGGAGCATCATGGCGATTTCGTGGACGATCGCTTCGCCCCCCAGCAGACCCTTGAGATCATCGGCCCTGACAAAGACGTTGGCGTTGTCATAATGTTCCGAGGCCGAGGAAAAAATACCGACCAGGTTGAATGCCGCGGCGGTCAGCTCGCTGTCGAGGGTCTCAAATACCAGCACAATGCGATGACCGATATCAAGATTGTGGCTTTGGGCCAGGCTCTGCCCCATGATCAGCGGATTGCGAACCTGGGCTTCGAGATAATCTCCGGCGATCAGATGTTCATGAAAACGAGTCGTGCGCGTTTCGCTGGGCGGATCAATGCCGCGGATGCGTACGCCGGATGTTTTGATGGCTGATTGCAGCATCCCGTCCGTCAGGGTACGAAAACTGAAATTGCCGACCCGCTGGTCCTGTTCGAGCCAGGATTTTATCTGGTCACCACCACTAATGGCATGGCGAGGATAGGGGTCTCGGGAAAATTGTGGATGATGAATCTGCACGTGGGTGATTTCGTTGTTGATCAGATAGTCGAGGCGTTGTTTGAGCATGCCGTTCATGGCCCCGACCGTCAGGCACCCGGCCCACAGACCGGCGATAATGGCTGCCAGCAGCGCGCCGCTGCGGCCGGGATGGCGCCAGATGTTTCGCCATGACAGGGTCAGAAGGGTCAACATGTCACGACCTCGCTGCCGCCAGGACATTGAGCCGGGCGATTTTGACGAGGGGATAAATAAATACCAGCATGGCGAGAATAAAAACGATGATGCCCTGGGTATAAAACAACTCCGGCGCAAAAGAGACCGGCAGAATCGGCTCCCACCCCATGTCGATGACTGTCTGCGCCATGTTGCCGGTCAGTTCAATGGGGTTGAAATGAAAATAGAGCAGAACCAGCCAGGCGGCAGCCAGCCCGCAGCCCACGCCTAACAGGCTGATCCACAGGGTTTCCAGAAACACAACGATGGCTAGGCGCAGCCGTTGCATACCCACCGACAGCAGAATGCCGAACTCCTTCAGCCGCTCCAGGGTCATGGTGAGGACGGTGCCGAAAAAACCGAAGCCGATGACCACGTACAAGATTGCCGACATCAGGTAGGAGCCGGCCATGTCAAAGCGCAACAGGTCAAGCAATTCCGGCATCAGTTCCGGCCAGGTCAATACCTGCAGGTCGGCGGCGGTAAATTCATGCCTCAGGGCGACAGCAATCCGGTCGGTGTCGCGCGGGCGCTCGGGAACCAGCAACAGGTTGGTGATATAGCCTTCCGCCGCCAGGAGTTCCTGGGCCGTGGCCAGAGACAGATAAACAATTCGGTCGTTCATCTCCCTTAAGGGGTGATCGACAATACCGACAACAGTAAAGAGGCCGCTGGCCGACATGCCGAAGCGACCCTGCCCGATGAGGGCCAGGGTGCCGCCGACTCCGAGGCGCAGCCGTTCAGCCAGCCCTTGACCGATAACCGCTTCCTGTTGTGCGCTGGTAAAAAATCGCCCATTCACAAGGCGTTGCTCAAGGTTGTTGAAAAGCTGTTCTTTTTCCGGCTCGATGCCCTTGACCATGGCCCCACGGGTGGCTTCTTCATCGGCAGCAAGCATGAAGGTTTCAATCCGCGGCAGCATCAGCTCAATCTGCGGGTGGGCGCGGTTGATGCGCGACTCAAGTTGAGCATCGTAAGCAAAGGAGTTGTCGAGGGAGGGTTCGTTGTTGAAGCGCCTGTCCTGCAGTTGTAAATAGCCGGTATTAAAGCGGGTCATGTTGTCGATCATGATTTCGTGGGAACCACGATTCAGGGACTGTCCAAAAATGGCAAACACCACGGCAAACATGATGGCGGAAACCGTGATCAGGGTGCGGCGGCGGTTGCGCCAGATATTACGCCAGGCCAGTTTCAGATAAATCGTCATGGCTCCTCGTATCAGCGCAGCCGCTGCATGGTGGCGCGGGAGAAAAAATCAGCGTCGATATCAATGTCAAAGGAGATGTCCTGGTAGGTCAGTAGCGTGCGTTCATTATCTTTGCCTGCCGGCGTCACGGTAATTCGTGTCGGCACCTCACGGTCGCCGAAGCGGGCGATCTCGTCAAATTCCATGGTGTTGACCAGATCATCGCGCTGGTCATAGTGCTCGGCGCGCAACTGCAGGTAGTTGTCGGCGCTGACCCAGACCCTGACCCGTCCCCAGACAATCGGCGATTCAGGTTTGGGGATCATGTCGATCACGTAGCTCTGGTAATCTTGATACTCTTCGGTGCGTATCAGCTGGTGCCGGTAGTCCCTGGCCGGGTCGCTGTCACGGATCAGATCATCGTTGCTAAAGTCCGACCCCATCCACGACTGGGCCAGCATGGAAGAAGGCAGGCGGGTGATGCGGTCGATACGTGGATCGTAGGTCCAGATGTCGTTGTCACGCATCAGATAAACGGTGCCACGATCACGGGCCGGGGCGGTAATCAGAACCAAAGAGGCGTTACGTCCCTTTGCCCAGGAGCGCATGGCTACCTCGCGGGTGAAGCGGGGTCTTTCAATGCGCATGGTCATCTCAGCGTAACTGGAATCACCACGCATGGCGTCCACCATTCGGTCGATGATCAGGGTCGGATCAGGCGTGTCGGCCGTGGAGGGTGGTGGTCCAACAAAAATTACCAACAAGCTCATGAACAAGATGATTTTTCCTGTTTCTGTCATTTGCCCTCCTTCCCTTCAGCCTCATTTTGCAGACAAACAACGGGGGCACTTTCTTGATTCATTCTGGCAAAGGTTCGCTTTGCGATCCACAGCAGGCCGGTAGTAGAAATGATGAGCAGAATTAAGGGTGTGAGGCGATAAACCCCCTCGGGAGTGGGGTTCTGGATGAAGGCCAGTATTTCAGGCGCGTCCTTGCCTAACATAAAAAAGATAAAGGTGCGCGGAAACATGCCGATCATGGTGGCAGCCAGGAACGGCAGGATCCTGAGTTTCAGCACTGAAATCGCCACATTGATCATGGCAAAGGGCAGCACCGGTGAGAGGCGCACAAAGATGTTCATGAAGAATTCATCTTTGCGAATATTCTCAAGTAAATTCTTGACTTTAGGAGTTTGGAAAAATTTTTCATTCAACGCCAGCTTCTGCGCTAAACGACCGAACTTCAGCCCCAGCAGGGCGGCGAGGGGATAGGAGATGAGGATTCCCACCAATCCGGGCCAGGAAAAGAAGTAACCGCTGGCAATAGCAACAAACGTGGTGGGGATAAGGGCAAATGCCATGGCCGGAATTGCAGCAAGGTGGAAAAAAACGATTGCCAGAGGGTGGCTTAGCAGGTGCTGATTTGCCTGGTAGAGATAAATAAAGAAAGAAGAAGAGACCAGCAGCGGAAGCACGGCAAACAAGGCTAGCAAAAGCAGAAATTTCAGATTTTCATTGCGCATCTACTGTTCCCCGCATGAGATTGTCACCACCAAGGGTCAAGCTGTCAATAAAAGTGCGCCAAGCCTGCCAGTATTCTCGCTGCCCATGGGACAGGGTGTCGTTGTGCCCGGCCCCTACAATTAGATGCAGGGTTTTGGGCTCGTTGGCCCGGGCGAATATTTCCTCACCCATCTTGTTAGGGACAATGGTGTCACGGGTGCCGTGGAATAGTAACAGGGGCGCGTCTGTCTGGTCGATTCTACTCAAGGTGTCATACTCCGATTGCAGTAGCCAACCGAGCAGGAAGTAGAGAATCGGGTTATGTCGCCGGCCCATAGCGGCCACCGAGGCAAAGGGAGATTCGAGCACCAGGCCTGCCGGTTGACTTTCAACCGCAAGCTGGGTGGCGACAGCCGCGCCGAGGGAGCGACCAAAATAGATGATCCGGTCGTTGCCCCAGCCCTTGTCGTGCAACCAGTTAAGGGCGCCGCGGGCGTCGGCATAGGTGCCCTCTTCACTGGCCTTGCCGCTACTCTTGCCGTAACCACGATAATCGATAATAAAGACAGAAACACCAAGCTGCTGGTGGAACAGGCGCAGGTTGTCGACCCGATGGGAGATGTTGCCGGCATTGCCATGGAAAAACAGGATCACCGGCTGCTGCGGGTCACCGGGAACAAACCAGCCGTGGAGCTCTACCTCATCGGCAGTGGTAATGTAGACATCCTCGAAAGGCAGTCCTGCGCTTTTGGGGGTCATGACGATGTCGCGGGTGGGGAAGAAAATAAAGGCGTTGTCCATGGAACAGCCACTCAGCAGGATAAGGAGTAATCCGGCCACCAGTGCTGCGGTCTTGCTGGCAACCTTGTGGAAAAGCATCAAGAATTCCAATCAGAAACGGTTGAGTTCAGGCTTGGATGGCTTGTGAAATATGGTCTGGGGTAGGGTCACGGCGCGCCGTGACCCTACAGCCTAACGAAGTACAAGTATAGATTATCAGCAATGGAGTAGCAAATTGGCCAATAACGAAGAAGTTTGCTGTGCGCGGCATCAGGATTCCCACTCCAGGGGGACACTGTGCGTCGTCCATGGTGGCGTCGTCATATTTGTAAAGTAGCACCAACCGTAGCGGCAAAAAAACGCTCCTTGAAGCGGGCTTCCAGGGCCATCATGGCCCGTCGCCCGGTGCAGTGGGAGGCGCCGATGTGGGCAATGTCTTCCGTTGCGATACGGTCCATGGTGGCCTGGAGTTGCGCGGCATCGCTGACCATCAGATGAGTGCCGCCGACAAGGGCGTGAATCCTCTGTTCGCCGGTGATCTTTTGCGCATGATCCATAATGTTCATCAGACCGGCGTGGGCGCAACCGAGGAGTAGCACCAGCCCCTGGTCGGTTTGCACGAAGACCGACAGGTCATCCTCCAGAGGGTCGTAGCTGGTACTTTCTGATCCGGACAGAACCGTCAATTTGTCGTCGCCCATTTCAAAGGGGTTTGTTCTCGGGACACAGCCGGAAAGAATGATGTTCTGAGTTAAGTGCACAGGTGCTGCAGACAGGTGAACAATGGCACCGCAGCTTTCCAGCTCCTGACGACTCCAGGGGATGCTGATGTTGCGGGGTACAGCGCCGTGGCTGCTGAAGCGGGTGGTAAACAGGTCGGGATGCGCATAAACGTTGATCGGCCCAGTCTGTTCCAGAATCTGTTTCAAGCCGCCGGTGTGGTCGAGGTGACCGTGACTGAGGATAATGCCGTCCAGTCGCGTCAAATCAATACCCAGGCGCTCGGCGTTGTTGCTGATGGTCAGCCCGCCGCCGGTGTCGAAGAGATAGTTGCCCTGATCTGTCTCGATCAGACAACTGAAGCCGTATTCGCCAAGCAGGCCGAAGGGGGACGCTTTTTCAACAGTATTTTCGCACAGAATGGTGAGTTTGGTATTCATGACCCTTCTCCGAAGTTATTCCGACAAAACCGATTATCCACGGAAAACACGGAATACACAGAATAAAAAGGCAAAAAATCTGATTCAATTGATTCTGGTAAAGCCAAAACCTGGATATGTATTTCACACAAGTTATTGGTTCGGGTCCATAAGCTATTCACCACAGAGTCGCAGAGGCACTGAGAAATTCATGAAAAAAACAGGCTTTCTCTGTGACTCTAGTGAGCGAAGAGAGCGGGTGGTGAAAAGATGTTTTTGCCATTACTGGAGCCAAGGGCATAACCAGAAGCCAAAAAAAGATACGGGTTCTTTTCATCAATGTTCTGGTTTTTTTTCCGTGTCTTTCCGCGGATTCCGTGGACGAAAAGGTGTTTTTAATTCAGGTGTTGCTGCTGCAGCCATTCGACAAAAGGTTGATCGGCGGGGAGTATTTTATACTCTTCCAACCGGTTAAAGGGTACCCAGGCGTGGTCAGCGACTTCCAGGTGTCTGATGGTGCCGCCTTGGAAGCGGCACAGGTAACCATCAATGCGTACTGTGCCCCAGTCGTAGCGATGATGTACCTGTTTCAACAACTGGTCAATCTCAACCTCGATGGCGATTTCTTCCCGCAATTCCCGTTGCAGCGCAACCTCCGGCGCTTCTCCCGGTTCCAGTTTGCCGCCGGGGAACTCCCAATAGCCACCCAGGCGTTTGTCCTGTGGGCGCAAAGTCAACAACACTTTTTGCTGATGAATGATGATAGCTGCACAGACGATGGTGGGCTGTGTTGTTTGTGATATGTTCATTTGCCTGCTTTCAGCTAGTAGGGAAGGTTCGTATGTTCAGGATTTTGTTGGTGCTGCCAAACACTCTATGATAGAAACATCTTCCGTGACAATCCCGTTAATCCAGGAGTTATTTACATGTATCAGATTTCCGAGAAGGGGCGCGGTGTGCGTCAGATGTTCGACGATATTTCCGGTCGCTACGATCTGCTCAATCGGGTGCTGTCTCTGGGGATCGACCGGCGCTGGCGCCGTTTTGCCGTTAGCCAGTTGAAGATCCCTAAAAATGGTCTGGTGCTTGATATCGCCACCGGAACCTGTGATGTGGCGCTGCAGATCGCTGGCCAGACCGATCCCTCCGTTAAAATTGTGGGCGAAGACTTCACCCAGGGGATGCTGGTTCAGGGGCAGGCCAAGCTGAAACAGTCACCTTACGGAGAGCGGATTATGCTGGTCAATGCCCCCTGCGAGGCGATTCCCCACCCCGACAACTGCTTCGATGGTGTTACTATTGCTTTCGGCATCCGTAATGTGATTGATCGTGAAGCGGGCCTGCGCGAGATGGTGCGAGTACTCAAGCCGGGAGGTAGAGCAGTGATTCTTGAGTTTTCCCATCCGAAAAATGACTTTTTCAGAAAAATCTATTATTTTTATTTTCAGAAGGTCCTGCCGGCGATCGGAGGACTGATGTCAAAACGCAGTGCCTATCAATATCTGCCCGATTCTGTTCTCGACTTTCCGGCGCAGAATGATTTCGCCGCGATGATGACGGCAGCAGGTTTCGCGCGGGTTCAATATGTAGATTTAACCTATGGTATTGCCACTGTCTACGTCGGGGATAAGCCGCGCGATTAAAAGGCCTGCCCTGCTTTGTCATTAACCTGAAAAATTCTGTGGAGAATGTGTTATGGAATTGCTCAATTGGGTAGGTGATTTGGTCTGGGGTCCACCGATGCTGATTTTGCTGGTTGGTACCGGTGTTTTTCTGACCTTCCGGCTCCGGGGCCTGCAGTTTTCCAAGCTCTGGTATGCCCACAAGCTGATCTTTACCAAAGACAAAACCAGCGCGGGTGATATTTCCCATTTTCAGGCGTTAACGACGGCTCTGGCGGCGACCATCGGTACCGGTAACATTGCCGGTGTCGCAACCGCGATCTTTCTTGGTGGGCCAGGAGCGGTGTTCTGGATGTGGATGACCGGTCTGGTTGGAATGGCAACCAAGTACTCAGAGGCAATTCTGGCGGTTAAATACCGGGTGACCGATTCCCGCGGGGAGATGTGCGGCGGCCCCATGTACTATATCGAAAAAGGGCTGGGCTGGAAGTGGCTGGGTGTGCTTTTTGCAATTTTTGGAGCAGCGGCCGCTTTTGGTATCGGTAACATGGTGCAGTCCAATTCGGTTGCCGATGCGGTTCGGTCAACATTTTCAGTACCACCTGTAATTACTGGACTCATCCTTGCCGTGTTGACCGCCCTGGTAGTGCTTGGGGGTATTAAATCCATCGGCCGCGTCACCGCCTATCTGGTCCCTTTTATGGCAGCGATCTATGTTGCTGGTGGTCTGGTCGTCGTACTGATCAATGTTACCGAAGTTCCTGCCGCTTTGGGTGCGATCTTCGCCGGTGCCTTTGGTGGTGAAGCCGCTTTTGGTGGAGCTGTTGGTGCCGCCATTCGCTACGGGGTGGCCCGCGGCGTTTTTTCCAATGAGGCTGGACTGGGAAGTGCTCCTATCGCTGCAGCGGCGGCCAGAACTGACTACCCCGGTCGTCAGGCCCTGGTCAGCATGACCCAGACCTTCATTGATACCATTGTCGTCTGCTCCATCACGGCCCTTGCCATCCTTACCAGCGGTGCCCTGAACAGCGGCGAAACCGGCGCGGCTCTGACCACGGCAGCTTTCAATATCGGTCTGCCCGGATCGGGGGGTGTGATTGTCGCCATCGGCATCATTCTTTTTGCCTACTCCACCATCCTTGGCTGGTGTTACTACGGTGAAAAGTGTCTGGAGTATCTGATTTCCGAAAAGGCGGTCATCTACTATCGGGTGATTTTTGTTCTCTTTGTCTTTGTCGGCGCTGTCGCCCAGCTTGATTTTGTCTGGACTTTCTCCGATGTCATGAACGGTCTGATGGCCGTGCCCAACCTGATTGCGCTGCTACTCTTAAGCGGCGTGGTCGTGGCAGAGACCCGTAATTTTCTTGATAAAACCAGCAGCGAGCGGAAATAGACACCGTCACTGAGCAAACTGTTGTTGCCAAACACCCCTGTCGGTGAACATGTCCGCAGGGGTGTTTTTTATTGGTTTTGTGGAAATTTCGTAAAAAAATGATAAAACTTTAAGTAAACTAGGGCGAGCAACAGTATTCCTCAAAACTGACAGCACCTTTGCCAACAACCCCGCTGATACAGGAGGATCTTATGCCACAGGAATATACATTAAAAGAAGCGTTGAAGATGGCTATCCTGGCAAAAAAAAATCTAATGGATTTCTATCTGGAAGCAGCGA
>SLDV01000088.1 GCA_007125165.1 Geobacteraceae bacterium
CTTTCCTCAACATACAGACCGACCAGGGTATTGATAAACCGCTGGGCAAAACGGGGATCCGGGTCTTCTATCGACACAGAAAAACGATCCATCTGCCGGGTGATGTTGATGCGGGTGCGCTGCTGAAGACGTGACACATATGCCTGCTGGGCAGCTTCGTCTCTGGTCAAGACATCAGAGTTCATGTCAACCAGGGTTTTCATGATCATGTCCCGGCTCAGAATCGCTGCCTGCAGAACCCGAACACGGTCTTCAAGCCGTGGGGTAATGGCAATTCCGCGCACCAACTCGTCGATCACATTGCTTTCGATAAATACCGTGGTATCAGCACGGTAAATTTTCGGCAGGGTGAGACTGTAAACACCAATACCGGTCATTACCACCAGAGACACGGCAATAAAGAGGTACTTGTACCGATAGAGTGCATACAGATAGCCGAGAATCTGCTTGAGCGTTTCTTTCATAATTCAACGATCCCTAGAAAAGACTTTCATCAACGATAAGGTAATCGCCCGGGCGCAGCGGGATATTCTCTTCGATATCACGACCACGACGGACCTTGCGCAGATCAATACCGATTCTCTCACCACTTTCCCGGATAACCGTTACCGAATTTTCACGGGCGAAGTCAGAAAAACCTCCGGCCCCAAGCACGGCATCCAGAGCGCGCATTCCCTCTACATACTGAATCGGCTGCGGAGTATTAACCGCACCAAGAACATAAACGATATTGGTCAGGTTGCTGGGGATAAAGATAATATCTTCCGCTTGCAACGGAACGTCCTGGCTCAAATCACCGCGAAAGTAGAGGGAGAAAAAGTCGGTGGTAATCTTTTCTCCATTGCGCGACAGATATGCCCGACGCAGATCGGCATTACTGAAATCGCCAAGTTCGCTGAGAAGTTTGAGCAAGGTCATCTGATGGGTCATATCAAACACCCGTGAAACACTGCCGCCGGTAACGTATACCCGGTTGTTGCGTATGTCCTGGACTGATACGGTCACCACCGGCTGCTTGACGTAATCCTTGATAACCGTAGATATGCGGCTGCTCAGTTCCATCGGTGTCACTCCGTCGGCGATCACATCACCTACGGCGGGAAGAGTAATCTTGCCGTCGGGACGGACAGTGACCGTCCTGCTCATTTCAGGCACCCCCCAGACGGAAACCTCCAGCACATCTCCACTGCCGATTTTGTAATCCTGCGCTGTCGCTGCAGTGACCATAAACAATAGAGCCAAACAGAAAAATCCCAAAGTTTTCATTTTTTTACCTCCCGCCAAAGCCTGAAGTGACTACACGAATTGTATCAAGAATAATCTTTAGATCGAGAAACAGTGAGTAGTTTTTGATGTAGTAGAGATCATAACGCAGTTTTTCCATCGCATCTTCATCAGATGCACCATAAGGGTAACGCACCTGGGCCCAGCCGGTGACTCCCGGCTTGACGAAGTGCCGGGTCGAGTAATAAGGAATCGTTTCTTTCAACCGCTCGACAAAGTTCATGCGTTCGGGACGTGGTCCGATAAAACTCATGTCACCTTTAAGAACATTGTATAATTGGGGAATTTCGTCAATTCGGGTTTTACGCATGAATTGCCCGACCTTTGTCACCCGTGGATCGTTTTTCTGTGCCCAGACCGCACCGGTGTCCTTTTCGGCATCATCAGCCATGGTGCGGAATTTATAGACATAAAATTCCCGTTCACTCTCCCCTACTCGTAACTGTTTAAAGAAGATCGGCCCTTTTGAGTCAAGGCGGATGGCCAGGGCGATAAAAGGGAAAAAAGGTGCGGCCACGGTAAGACCGATCATGGACAGTGCAATGTCAATCAAGCGCTTGTAACTGCGCATGAAAGGAGTCATGCGAAAACGCTGGTTGTAGATAAAGGAACTGGGGCGGACCTGTTCCAGCAGCAGGCAACCGGAAACCTCTTCATAATACGCCGGCGCTTCCATGACTTCTATTCCCTGCAATTTATAATGCATGATCTCCTTCAAGGGGAGATTGCCGCGCCGCTCAGACAAGGCAACGATCATTTTCTGCGGACGATAATCCTGAATGATTCCTTTAATGCTGTCGATATGTCCAACAATCATGGCGGGGTCAACCAGGGGTTCATTTTCGGTGCAGGCAACAAAACGGACATAACTGTGGATGTTGTCATCCTTGGGAACAATGTCGGCAATTTGTGCAGCAAGTTCCCCCGCGCCGAGGATAAGGACCTTGTTGGCAAAGATAGAGGTCCGCGAAAAGCGGCGGATGACCCAGCGGTTCAGTATCTGACCCAGAGCAAACAACAGCAGACTGATCAGCAGTACTCCGCGCCAGAAACCGATACCGGGAAGAATGTAAAAAAGTGCCGCCAGCACCAGCAGAGACAGAACCATTGCCGAAACGACCTTGATGGCAATGGAGCGGCTGTCGTTGAATAGACGAAATTCGTACAAATTGAAAAGGTACGAAACGGTAACTACGACCAAGACAAAAGCAGCCAGCCTGTAGAACCCCCCTTCAAAAAAAAGCGCCTCACTGTCAAAGCGTCCGTGGCGCAACACATAGGCAGCCATAAGGCAAACACTTGCCAGAATGGCTTCAAAAAGCTGCAATAAAAATGTCGGCCTGATCATCTCCCCCCACCCCTTTAGAGTTGATTCAACAGTCTGCGTGCTGTTGCTGCGTCGTTTGCAGAGCCACTGTCACGCACTTTTTCCAGCAACAATCGAGCAGTATCTTTGTCGCCCAACGCAATTTTTGCCTGGGCCAGATGAATGGCCACCACCGGAATATCCGGTAGCAGTTCGTGGGCCTGCTGCAAAAGATTTAATGCATCCTGGGCGCGTCCATTTTTCACCAGAATGTAACCCAGGGTATCCATGATACGCGGATCGTTGGGTCGCAACTGATAAGCCTTCATGGCATAATCGAGGGCCTGGCGATCTTCACCAAAATTATCGGCCAGAATATAGGCCAGGTTATTCAGGGCGATGACATTCTCAGCATCGTGGTTAAGGGCGTTACGATAATGATCGCGCGCCGCACCCATACTTCCCTGGCGCTCGGCTGCTACGCCCAGAGCTACATGAACCGGCGCGAATGTGGGGTCGGCCTGAAGGATGCGCTGGTAAAGCTGTTCAGCGCGCTCCCTTTGTTGTGTTTGTTCATAAACTGCAGCAAGCTGCATCTGCAAACGTGATGGTCGTTGTAGCCTGCTGATGCCCTGCTGAAGTGCAGAAATGGCTGCAGCGGAATCCCCCTCAGCCATACTCATTGATGCTGCCAGCAGGTGGGGGTATTCCTGACCGGGGCTCGATCGGAGAAGATCAGAAACAAGTTTCTGCGCTTTGTCACGATTGTTCTGCTGCATGTAAAGTTGCCACAAAATGGTATTGCCACGCTCCGGTGAGAGGGTCGCCAAGCGCGTCAAAGCCTCCTCAGCGGCACCGCTTTCTCCGCGCTGCTGGTGTAATGATCCCTTCAGTTCCAGCAATGGTGCGGAACCGGCATGACGCTGTAAACCGCGATCTACTATAGCCAGCGCCTCAGGAATACTTCCCTTGCGCAACTGATATTGAGCTGCTGCTACGAAACCCTGCTCAACCCCTGTCGCTTCGATCCGCCGATAGACAGCATCAAGATCATCATTGCGTCCCAACACATTGTAAACTGCAGCGCTGCCGAGTAAAGCTCTTAAGTTGTTGGCATCTCGACTGAGCACGTCCTGAAACTGCTGTAGGGCCTCATCATACTCAGATTGTGAGGCATGGTAGGAGGCAAGGTTGAAATAGGGAGTAAGATAATCGGGATTAGCCTCTTTAGCTGCCTGCAAAGCGGCTACAGCCTGTTGCGGACGATTCTGGGAAAAGTACGCTGCCGCAAGGTAGTTGTTCAATAAGGCATCCTGCTCAGTTCCGGCCATCCCTTCCTTTATTGTTTCGATGGCAGCCGTATAGTTCTTCTGGCGCAAATAATGGGTGACCAGCATCAAGCGGCTGTTCAGAAGCTCCGGTGCAACATGGACAGCGCGGATCAGATCTTCTTCTCCGGCACTGAGTTCCCCCTGCGACAGACGTACGGCACCACGCTGCAGATGGGCTTCGACCAGAGATGGGTCCAGATTAGAGGCTGCCTCCAGCTCGGCAATGCCACGATCAAGCTGACCGGCAACAAGATAAGCACTGCCAAGAACATTGCGCGCATAGGCATTATTCGGGTTGTTGCGTACCACGCGCTGGACCTGACTGATAGCGTCGTCGACCCGGTTCTGCTTAAGCAGGGTCAA
>SLDV01000104.1 GCA_007125165.1 Geobacteraceae bacterium
CCCTTACAAGCTCTGTCAAACATCTGCTATTTAGTTTTCAAAGACCTGTTTTCCGCCCCGCCAAAACGAAGCGACAAGCAAGGACATTATCTAATCCTGCCTTTTCTGTCAATCTCTTTTTTCGATACAATGTTTATTTTTTAAATGGTGCTGCCCGGTTTTGCCGGGCAACGGAGCGCAGTTATAACCAACGCTCCCTTAAGCGTCAACTCTTTTTTTTAAAAAAAAAGTCGCGGGCGGCAAGGGGCTGATCTAGCGCACTTTTCATGAACAAAAATTAGCGGTAATTACACTGCCTCAATGATCGTATAATTTTTCTTCCCCTTCTGGACAAGAAGATAAGATCCTCCGACCAGATCGGCCGCCGTTATCAGGTAGTCCTGATCAGTAAGCCTGGCCTTGTTCAGGCTGAGACCGTTTCCCTTGATGGTGCGGCGCAAATCCCCCTTGGATGGGAAGGCAGACGTATGTGTTGCCAGCAGCTCCACAATGGACACCCCTGCGTCAAGGATGGTGCGCTCAACCGGGAACGTCGGCACCCCCTCAAAGACCGACAGAAACGTCTCCTTATCCAGCTTCGCAAGGCTATCTGTCGTTGCGTTGCCAAAGAGGATCTGAGAAGCCTCTACCGCCCGGTGATATTCCTCGGCACCATGAACCAGGCAGGTCACTTCTTCGGCAAGACGCTTCTGCAATGGTCGCAGATGTGGTGCTTCAGCCTGCTTGCCTGCCAGCTCTGCCACTTCTTCCCGGCTTAACAGGGTGAAAATTTTAATATACTTTTCTGCATCAGCGTCCGAAACATTCAACCAGAATTGACAGAATTTATAAGGCGTGGTCAATTTCGGATCGAGCCAGACATTTCCGCTTTCGGTTTTACCAAACTTGCCCCCATCAGCCTTGGTGATCAGCGGACAGGTCAGGGCAAAGGACTCTCCACCCTCTTTACGGCGGATAAGCTCCGTGCCGGTAGTGATATTGCCCCACTGGTCAGAGCCCCCCATCTGCAGCCGACAATTCTTTTCGCGGTACAGATGCAAGAAGTCAGTGGCCTGCACCAACTGATAGGTAAACTCCGTAAAAGAGAGTCCGACCTGGGTCTCTTCGGTTAAACGTTTTTTGACGCTGTCCTTGGCCATCATGTAATTGACGGTAATATGCTTACCAATATCGCGGATAAATTCAAGGAAGCCGAAATCCTTCATCCAATCGTAGTTATTGACCATCTCGGCAGCGTTGGCGGCGGCCGAATCAAAATCGAGAAACTTTGTCAACTGGCGCTTCAGACATTCGACGTTGTGCGCGAGGGTCTGCTCATCAAGCAGATTCCGCTCAGCCGACTTCATGGACGGATCACCTATCATTCCGGTGGCCCCCCCAACCAGAACGATCGGTTTATGACCGGCCCGCTGAAAGTGCTTGAGCATCATCACACTGACCAGATGGCCAATATGGAGGGAATCAGCCGTCGGGTCGATACCGACATATGCTGTTGTCATCTCCTTTTGAAGCTGCTCTTCCGTCCCGGGGGTAATGTCATGGATCATGCCACGCCAGGTTAATTCTTCAATAAAATTCTTCATCACTACTTTCTGTCCAGATAGAGAAGTACTTATTATTTTGACGCAACTTACAGCGTCCCCAACGGCGCCAGACAGGCCCTACACTCCCAACTGAAAGCGCTCAATGTGTGAACAGCGCCCGTTGTCATCATCGATGGTCAACAACACAGCGGACAACTGAGGATCTTTTTTAGCAACCTCAAGCCGTACCGGCATCTGAGACAAAAAGCGCTCCAGAGCTGCGCCTTTTTCATTGCCAATGACAGCGTCCATGCTGCCGGACATACCGACATCGGTCAGATATCCGGTACCACCGGGAAGGATGCGCTCATCTGCGGTCTGGACATGGGTGTGGGTACCGATCACCGCGCTGACCCGACCATCAAGGTAATAACCCAGCGCCTGTTTTTCACTGGTTGCCTCGGCGTGAAAGTCAACCAGAATGACTGACGTTGCCTGTCGCAGTTCCTCAATCAGAACATCAGCAGTACGAAACGGGCAGTCAAGACTTTTCATGAACACCCGCCCCTCAAGGTTGCAGATACCGACCCTGATCCCCCCTGCGGTCTCATAAACGCCCGTCCCCCTGCCCGGCAAACCAGGAGGGTAATTGGCCGGCCGCAACAATCGGTGCTCACGGTCAAGTAACGGTAAAATCTCTTTTTTATCCCAGATGTGATTTCCGGAGGTAACAACATCCACACCGGATGCGAAGACCTCCTTCAGCACCGGGGCCGTTAAACCGTAACCGGCAGCGGCATTTTCACCGTTGGCAACAACCATGTCGATCTGATACTGGCCAACCAGGCGGCCAAGATGGTCACTTAGCGCCTTCCTTCCGGCACGTCCGACAATGTCGCCTACAAACAACAGTTTCAAGACAAAGCTCCAACTCTAGATGCCGGCAGACACACAGATGTCAGGGCCGAGCAATAGAATAATACTAATACTTACTTGGCATATTCAACGGCACGAGTCTCACGAATAACATTCACGCGTATCTGTCCGGGATAGGTCATTTCCTGCTCAATCTTCGCGGCGATGTCCTTGGCCAGAACATGTGAATAGTCGTCAGATACTTCATCACTGGAAACCATAACGCGAATTTCGCGGCCGGCCTGAATCGCAAAGCAACCGGTAACACCTGAGAATGAGGTGCCGATCTGCTCCAGGTCACGCAACCTCTTGACGTAGGTTTCCAGTGTTTCTCGCCGAGCACCCGGACGGGCGCCGGAAAGAGCGTCTGCCGCCTGCACCAGAATGGCCAGTACAGTGTCGGGCTTTTCGTCTTCATGGTGGGCCATTATCGCATGAACAATGGCCGGCGACTCACCATATTTACGCGCCAGTTCACCACCGTTCACCGCGTGCGAGCCTTCCAGCTCATGACTGACGGCCTTGCCGATATCATGCAGCAGAGCCGCTCGCTTCGCCTCCTTGACATTAAGTCCCAGCTCAGCTGCCATCATGCCGCAAAGAAAAGCCATCTCGATCGAATGAACCAGGATATTCTGGCCATAAGAGGTGCGATATTTGAGCATTCCCAGGAGCTTGACAATTTCAGGATGTATTCCATGAACACCGACATCGAAAGTTGCCTGTTCGCCAGCCTGACGGATTTCTTCTTCGACCTCTTCCCGCGCCTTTTCCACCAGCTCCTCGATTCTAGCCGGATGGATGCGCCCATCGGCGATCAGACGCTCCAGAGCAATCCGAGCAACCTCACGCCGCACCGGGTTGAAACCGGAAATAACAACGGCCTCGGGAGTATCGTCAATAATCAAATCGACTCCGGTAGCCGCTTCTATCGCTCGTATATTGCGCCCTTCACGACCGATAATCCGCCCTTTCATCTCATCTGACGGCAAGGACACCACACTGACGGTTTTTTCAGCGACAAAATCACCAGCATAACGCTGGATCGCCAACGCCATGATTTTTTTGGCTTTCTTGTCCGCAGTTTCCAATGCCTCGTCCTCAATTCGTTTGATACTTTTGGCGGCATCATGGCGCGCCTGACTCAACATGGCATCCATTAACTGCTGCTTCGCTTCTGCCTGGCTCAGGCCGGAAATGACCTCAAGTCGTTGCTGCTGCTCATCACGAAGCTTTTCGGTTTCTTCAGTCTTGACCCGCAACTCAGACTCCAACTGACGCAGTTGATTCTCCTTGGCCGCCAGCTCATCATTCTTTTTTTCCATTTGGTCAAACTTGCGATCGAGATTTTCTTCTTTCTGTTGCAATCGGTTCTCGTTGACGTGGATATCCTTGCGCAGCTCACGCGCCTCCTTTTCCCAGTCCGTTTTCGCCTGCAACACCATATCCTTGGCCTGAATGATGGCCCCTTTGACGATCGTTTCTGCTTCCTTGGCAGCGTCATTAATAATTTTCTGTGCTTCAGTCTTGGCACTGTTAACTGTGGACTCAGACAGTTTGCGCCGCAACAACATGCCGAGGAAGATCCCGCCAGCCAGGGCCACAAGAACCAACACAATCGTGATAATTTCTGTTTGCATAAAAAACCTCCCCCTTTATAGGGTCTATGTTAAGCCTGCCACCTTGTCGTGCCAGGTTATGATCTCTGTGTCCGTAACCAGAGCATCCAGAAGCTGGTCATGGTCATCGTCAGGAATTACATCACACAACTGAAAAGAATAAGAAAAACCGATCTTACAAACGCCGGGCGGACAGTCGCTCAGGTAGCGATCATAAAAACCACGGCCGTAACCAAGGCGGTGGCCCCGGCGGTCAAAAGCAACACCCGGCACCAGAATCATATCGGGCACATGACCAGTCACCTGCAGATCGACAGGAGGTTCCGAAACGCCAAAACATCCCGGCACAAGCTGATCTAAACTGCCAACAGACACAAAGCGCAGAACCTCACCTTCAACACGGGGGAAGAAAACCACCTTGCCCTGACTGATAGCAGCATTGAAGATGTCATCAGTAGCTGTTTCGTTGTGAATCGGATGGTACAGCGCCACACTATTAACTGCCGCAAAAAGTGTTGTAGCCAACAAGCGCTGCTGGGCCAGACCTGACGTCAGCGCCACCTGGTCCGGGAACATAGCGCGGCGGCGCCTGAGCATGTCTGCTCGAATAGCTTCTTTGTCCATACCGAATCCGGATAATGGTTCAGAACGCTGGGCGGGACTTTCAGGAGGCGGGCCAGAAACAGGAGTAAGGCAGTATATTCAGTATCTTACGCGCAAGAGCGCTGCGGATCTTGTAGTGATCTTCCGAGATGACAAAAGCGCAACCGAAGACAACTTGCACCCATATAAGAGCCTCTCAAAACAACGCAAAACAGCTGAATAAATATAAACCACATAACCCACCACGGAAACACAGTGCACTCCGAGGCAGTTTGACTTGCCTTCACTTCTTCCTGACCGACACTCATCCGGAAGCGCCGCGACCATCTATATAAAACTCGACTACTGTCGAGAACAGTGTTGATATTACAACGTATTCATCAGGATTGGCAACCAAAATTATCGTCTATCTCAAGAGACAACTGACGGTTCAGTTGATCAAGACGCTTGTCAATCTGCTGCTGCTCCGTTTCCTTCTGCTCCATCAACTGCAAGTGCTCTCCAGCCAGATTCAGCAGGGTCAGAATCATCAGGTCGATGGTGTCGACAGACCTCCCATCGGCAGCTTCTGCCAGCTTCCTCTCAATGAAGGAAACAACCTTCTGAATCTGATCTTCCGACTGCTGACTGCGCAACGTATAAATGCGCCCCTGAATCCTGATCTGAACTACCCCACTCACAGCGCCTCCTCGTCAATATCGTCAAGGCCTTCCAGAATACGGTCGATCTCTGCAAGTAGTCGCCGCTTCTCTTCCTGCCAGTGTTTTTTTTCCTGATGCAACTGCCTGTTGCTGATTTTCAGAGCGCGGTACTGTTCCAGCAACCTCTCTACAGACTTTTCGAGTTGACCCAGCTTCTGCATTTAAGCTTCCCCACCTCGGTCGGCACAACTGGCCGACAGCGATACTGACTATTGTCGTTCAAAAAGTGCGTTGACAAACATTTCTGCATCAAAAAGTCTTAAATCATCAAGTTTTTCACCGATGCCCAAATAACGGACCGGGACATTCAGCTCTGCCGCTATGGCGACGACAATTCCCCCCTTCGCGGTACCATCAAGCTTAGTCAGGGCAATACCGCCAAGACCAACCGCTTCGTGAAACATCCTGGCCTGAGTCAAGGCATTCTGGCCGGTGGTCGCATCAAGCACCAGCAACACCTCGTGGGGGGCACCTGGAATTTCTCGATCAAGAACCCGGCGGACTTTCTTGAGTTCTTCCATCAGGTTAATCTTGGTATGCAGGCGTCCAGCTGTGTCAAGTAGCAAGATATCTGCCTCACGCGCCACAGCAGCTTTGGCGGCATCGAAAGCAACCGCGCCGGGGTCAGCCCCTTCTCCATGGCGAATGACTTCAACTCCGGCACGCTCACCCCAGATCTGAAGCTGCTCTGCCGCTGCCGCTCGAAAAGTGTCACCTGCCCCAAGCACTACCTTGTAACCAGCCATGGAAAGCTGATTGGATAATTTTCCGATGGTCGTCGTCTTGCCGACACCGTTAACGCCGACGACCATAATAACAAATGGAGAGGCGCTACTGAAATCAAGCGGGGGAGCCTCGACCGCAAGGATCTTTTTCAACTCCTGCTTGAGCAATTCACGAACCTGCGCAGGATCTGCCAGCTTCCCTGCCGCCAGACTTGTTTCAAGAGCCTTAATCAGGTGCTGAGTAGTCTTCATGCCGAGGTCAGCGGTAATAAGCACTTCTTCCAGCTCTTCCAGCACTTCTTCATCAATTTCAGTGCGGCCATGCAAGAGGCTGTCGACCCGCCCGACCAGCGAAGACTGGGTCTTGGCAAGCCCCTGTTTGAGGCGCTCAAACAGACTCAGGCGAGGCTCCGGTTCGGGCTCCGCTTCGGGCTCCGGTTCGGGCTCCGGTTCGGGCTCCGGTTCGGGCTCCGGTTCGGGCTCCGGTTCGGGCTCCGGTTCGGGCTCCGGTTCGGGTTCAGCCTTTTTCGCGGGAGGCTTTTTTACCCTGCCCTGCCTGCGGACAATTTTCAGCAACAGCAAAACCAGCAGCAACGCGAAAAGTGTTGCTGCCAGATACATAACCCCCCAGGCAGCAAGCAGCAGATGTTCAGCAGGAACTCCCAATGTTCCAAGCCACTGTCCCAGTCGCTCAATCAAACCGGCAACTTTTTCAAGTATGTCATCGACCGTCAGCGTCCTGACGTTATCGACCAGATCGTGCCAACTCATATTCGCTGTTCCAGACATAGGTTAAGTGATTCGATTATAGGGCGATATCATCGTACAACTGTTCGGCACATGCGCGCAGCTTATGGGCTGCCCGCGCAACCAGTGCGCCTTTCTGCAGTTGCAGAATCAGCAAATAATCTTCGGTCAAAGGCTGTATCAGGGTTATTCCCTGCCGGGTTCGAATAACGACCTCTTCAGGGTAGTCGGAATTCAAACGGGCCATAACTTCACGCAGCAGCGTCAAGATAATACCGTTATGAGCGCCGAGGATTTTTATATCGTACTCTCCAATCCGAGTTGCCTGATCGACAGCTTCCCCTTCCCAATCGACAATAACAACACCCTGAGCACCGGGCACATCTAAAAGCAACTGGTTCAAAACTGTCTTAAACGGCATGCTCAGCCCTCCCGTACCGATCAGGAATCGGCACCGACGTACTCGGACCGTCGTGTACTGTCTTGTTCCGCAGGCACAAAATCATTCATCCGTACTGACACCAATCGCGACACCCCGGGCTCCTGCATGGTAACACCATAAAGAGTATCAACAATACCCATGGTCCGCTTACTGTGGGTAATTAAGATAAATTGTGAACGATCCGTCATCTCACGAACCATCTCGGCGAAACGATCAATATTGGCATCATCCAGAGGAGCATCAACTTCATCAAGCACACAAAACGGAGTCGGTTTGAGCAGAAACAGTGAAAATATCAGAGCCACCGCCGTCAGCGCCTTTTCTCCGCCCGAGAGGAGATTGACGTTCTGCAGACGCTTGCCCGGCGGCTGAACAATGATGTCTATTCCGGTTTCAAGCAGATCGCTTTCGTCGGTCAAACGCAACTCGGCCTGACCTCCTCGAAAAAGCCGCGGAAAAACTTGGCGGAACATCTCATTCGCCTGGTCAAAGGTCTCCTTGAAGCGCCGCCGGGTAGTACGATTGATCTGGGCGATCGCTTTTTCCAGATCTTCAAGTGATTGTTTCAGATCGTCCCGCTGCCCGGTGAGAAACTCATAACGCTTTTCCTGCTCCTGACATTCTTCTATCGCCATTAGATTGACTTCACCCAGATCGGTGATTTTCTGCTGCAGGCGCTGCAATTGCTGCTGTTGCCGCTCCAGCTCTTCTTCAGTTGCTTCGGGAACCTGATGCAGACGCAGATCAACAGCGTAGCGCTCCTGAACCCCCGAATAAAGATGTTCCGCCTCGAGTTGTTTTTCACGCTGGCGCAGTTGCACACGGGCAACTGCTTTGCGGGTTTCTTCGGCATCAGCACGCAACCGCCGCAACTGTTCGCGGTGTTCTTCCAGCCCGGTGCGCAGTTCCTGATATGCTTCGTGCAATTTGCTGGTCTGCTGCTGTTGCTCGTGACGGCTATCAAGAAGCAGATCAAGATCAGTGCGAACCTGATCCTCTTTGAGCTGCAATTCCTTCTGTGAATCAACATGCTGAACCAGCCTCTGGGCAAGGCGCTCACGCCGCTCCTTTAGCTCAGACTGCTGACGTGCTATCCGCTCAAGGGTTTGAGTAACAGCCTGCTGTTGCTGTCGGCCCGAGGCCAGAGCAATACGATAACCGGTCATGGCCTCGCGCGAGCTGTCAACGTCCTGCCGGATCAGATTTAACTGCTGCTGTTCAAGCTGCTGTTGCTGTTCGAGCCGGCGCTGTTGCTCAAGGGCGGCTTCGCGCCCACTTTGACATTGTTCAAGCTCTTCAGCCAGCTCCTGCCAGACCTCATTGATCTGGTCCAAATCAAAAGAAACAAGCTGGTGGCGGCGGGACAAGTTCTCCTGTTCGCCAACAAGGGTCTGTTTATCCTTGCCCAGTTCAAGCGACGACAATTCAAGGCGGTGAATGTCACCCTGAACCCGAACAAGCATTTCTTCCGTTTCAAGCAATCGATCCTGCACCAACTCCAGCTCATTCTGCCGACCAGTCATCTCCTGCTCAAGCTGGTCGATGCGAACGGAGAGATCATCAAGCTGGCGCTGCCGACGCAGCAATCCGGACCCCGACGCCTCCAGCGAACCGCCACCAAGAACTCCGCGCCAGTCGAGGCAGGTTCCATGGCAATCTACCAGAAGAACACCGGCAGGCAACTGCTCTTGCAAGTGGTCAACAACGGAATCGACCAGAAAAACGCCATTAAGCAGTTGCCGCACAATCGCCGCAGCCCCGGCAACAGGGGTAACCAGACTGATCAGTGGAGTAGCCGACGGATAGTCGATGGCACCCCCATCTGGCTGCGGCAGCAACATAATTCCTCGTGCCTGCTGTTCGCGCAACAGATCAAGGCTTGAGAGCAGGGTTTCTTCCGAGTCCAGGGGAACCGCCTGCAGGCGCTCTCCGAGAGCACACTCGACAGCAGGTTCATTGGTCGCATCAACACGGAGCAGATCAGCAACAATACGACGCCCGTCAAAGGCTGACAATAGGGCGCGGGTCCCCTCACCGCACCCTTCGCGGTTGTGCTGAAGCTCATTTAAGGAATCATAACGTGATCGTGCCTGGTCGAGATCCTTACGACACGCGCCGACACGTGCCTGCTGATGTTCCAGGCTTTTCCTGCTGACCTGCAGTTCCTCCAGCAACCCTTCCCGCTGATTGCGCAGCGAGTCTTCCTCGATACTGACTTCGGCCTGTTGCCGGCCCAACTGTTCCAACTGTCGGTCAAGCTCGGCGCGACGCTGATCGATCTGTGTCAATTCATCTTGCAACTGTTTTTGTCGCTGTTTTTCAGCACCGAGGCGCCGTTCGATTTCCTCGCGCCGGTTTTGCAGGCGGCTGGATTGGGCGAACTGCTCCATCAACGCCTGACGACACTTTTCAAAGCTCTGACTTGCTTCGCGATCCCGCTCCAAAGCCTGATTCAGAGCGGTTTCACCAGCGGTCATCTGTGCTTCCAGGTCAGCAAGACTGTCTTTCGATTCCTGTTGCTGAGCGCGCAGCTCGGAAGACTCCCGTTCGAGCTCTTCGACACGCTCATCGCATTGATCAATTTCTGCGCGGGACTGATGCTCCTGTTGCAACGCTTGTTCCTGTTGGCGCTTAACCAGAGTCAGTTCGCTCTCCAGGCGCTGGATATCCGCCCCCAGTTGATAATCCTGCTGTTGCGACTGGTGATAACGGTTTTCTGCCTCCGTCAATTGCAACTGTTTTTCTTCCAGGCGCAGATCTCCTTCTTCAAGGCGATTATCGAGCTTGTCGAGAACCTCGACGTCCCCTTGCTCCTGTTCCTGCAACAGAGCAATTTCATCATCCAGGCAGCGCAAGCGATTACCACTAAGAGACAGTTCGATCTGACGTGATTCGCGCCGCAACTCACGAAATTTTTCGGCCTTGTTCGACTGGCGCTGAAGACTGCTGATCTGCCGCCTGACTTCAGAAATGATATCGCCAAGGCGGATCAGATTCTGCCGGGTCGCGTCCATCTTGCGTACGGCTGTTTTTTTACGGGATTTGAATTTAGTCACCCCTGCAGCTTCTTCAATCAGAGAGCGCCGCTCTTCCGGCTTGGCACTGACCAGCGTGCCAACCTTTCCCTGCTCAATAATCGAATAAGCACGAGCACCAACCCCGGTGTCCATGAATAATTCATTGATATCAAGCAATCGGCAGGGGGCTTTATTGATCAGGTAGTCGCTGTCGCCATTGCGGTAGAGTTTGCGCGTCACCATGATTTCAGCATAATCTTTATATGCCGCCGGGCAGTTGCCGTCACTGTTATCGAGAATCATGGAAACTTCAGCCAGGCCCGTCGGCTTGCGCGACTCACTCCCGCCAAAAATGACATCTTCCATGGTACGCCCACGCAGATGGCGCACGTTCTGCTCTCCCATCACCCAGCGTATCGCATCGAGAATATTACTTTTACCACAGCCGTTGGGTCCGACAATACCGGTAACCCCCGCCTCAAACTCAACGGAGACCTTATCGACAAAAGATTTAAACCCGAAAATATCGAGACGCTTGATTTTCATGGCGCTAAGCTGACAGTCTCATGAGAGGGTGTTCCCTCCACCGATTCTGGTAAATGGTGGCAAGGGGTTAACAGGCGCGCCCTCATCTGATTCATCAGAGTGACAACAGACAAGGACGCATTTCCACAATTGCAAACGCAAAAGGCGGGTTATGTTATCAGGGGGGTTTAGCCAAGTAAAGCAGAGATATATCAGCGCAAACATCAGGTCTATTGGTTCTTGCTGATCGTTGCCGAAAACGTTAGAATGAAATGATATTTTTGTTTTTACCACACACTCTTAATTGACCGGATCAGGTACCAGATCAAACAATGGGAACTATCATCAAAACCAGCGTACGAGTCATTTTCACCCTGCTGCTGATCACCCTGATCGCGGTTGCCCTGTTATTGCTCTATGTGAGCCGACTGGAACTAGAAGAATATCGCCCTACGATTGAACAACGTCTAAGCTCTGCCCTGCAACAGCCGGTAAGTATCGGCTCCGGATCCCTGAAGTTCAGACAGGGGCTGACCATCGAACTTTATCAGGTGGAAATCGGTTCCCCAGATGAACTTTATCTTCATATCCCCCGACTAAATGCAACCCTCTCGCTAGTGCCCCTGTTGAATAAGAAAATTATTCTTAATAACGTGGAAATCCTGAGCGCAAAAGCTAACCTGAAGCTCTCACGTGATGACCGTCCCAAAACACCCCCGATCTCGTTGCAGGAATCGCATTATCATACTGAAATCCGCATGCTGACCCTGCGACATGCTGAGGTTGAAATCTACTCCGGCGCGACGGCTGAAAAACCCCTGCTACATCTCTCCAATCTTCACGCGATGATCTACAACTGGCAGCCGCAGCAATCTTCTCAACTGGTCATTTCCGGCCAGGAGACAGAATCACAGGCCAGCTTTCTGCTCGAAACAATCCTCCCCCCCCTGGGCGGAGAAAACTGGCGTTCCCTGGATTTAAAGGCTGAACTTCAGATCGGCCGCTTTCAGCAGCAAACACAGGCCAGCGGCGTCAGAGCCGCCCTGACTCAATCGGGACGTATCAACCTCACAATCGACGGTGTTCCGGCCCACGGTGCCCTTGTGTCTGTTGCGGCAATCCAGGCCGGCAGCAGCAGCCCCCTGGTCCACGGTGACGGGATCTGGATTTCCACCCGGGAAGCAGAACAACTGGAAAACCTGCAAGCCAGACTGTTCGGTTTCCCGGTCAGTGGTCATCTGAATCTGGAACACCATCCCCAGCGAAAACTGGTCGCACAACTGGAAAGCTGTGATCTGCTGGTCACCGCGGACGACTTTACCGGCATCGACCTGATTGAACGTGCCGGTTTCGTCACCGGCAATCTTGACCATCTTCTGTTACGACTTGAACATCATTGGCACGAAACAGAATCCACTGATCGCCCCATGCAGATCGACGGACACTTCAAGCTGTCCGACATCAGTTGGCAGGAACCTTACCCCTGGTCAATCCGCGACATGGAATCCGAATTGCTCTTAAGTGACTCGAACCTGACGTTGTCAGGCATGGAAATCAACACGGATCTTGGCACTGTCCAGGTTCAAGGGCAGATTCACGACATTTTCAGTGAGCAACTTTTTCAGCTAAAAGCTACCTCAGCACCCCTTCTGGAAACGTTACTTACAGAACTTGATCTGCCCGACAACTGGAGCCTCAACGGTCCACTACCGCTTGCTCTGGAAGTCAGTGGCTCCATCGACGCACCGGAGTTCACCCTGCAGGCCGATTTTTACGACAGCCGCTTACACCTTGATCGGCTCTACCAGAAGCCGCACAATCGCCCCTCTGCAATCAGCATCACCGGCAGCCTGCGGCAGCAGGATCACATTCAACTCAGCCGCTTTGATATTCATCTGGAGCCACTCCGCGTCTCAGGACAAGCGACCCTTCGCCCCTGGGACAAGGTTCTCAACGCCAGTGTCACAACAGAACAGATTGACCTGACCAGCCTCTCCTCCATCAACCGCATTTTTAACCGTCTGCAGTTAAAAGGAAAGGCGGCCGCCGAACTTTTTGTCAGCACAGACGAATGGCGGGGTAATATCTTTCTGACCGATGCAGGGGCTCACCTGACACCCCTGATCGGCGACCTTAACAGGGTTCATGGCGAAGTCGCTATCGACCAGAGCGGCCTGCGCTTCAACAAACTGCCCGCCCATCTTGGCGAGTCAAGCTTTACCGTCAGCGGCGACATGGAAGGCTGGGCCGAGCCGGTCCTGAAGCTTGATGTGTCAGCATCAACGACACGGGCCCAGGATCTGGTTTTCAGAAATCCACAACTGACCCTTTATAACCTGCGCGGACGCCTCGAAATAGACCGTCACAGTATTCGTTTTGATCCGGTCAGTGTCCGCCTGGAAGATTCTACCCAGGCCACTATTTTCGGTAGTGTCAACGACTTCAGCAGACCCCGCACCGATCTGAGCATTCATGGCGAAAGAGCTGATGTCCTTGAGATCATCAACCTGTTCCGCGACCCGACCACCCCGACAGCAACAACCTCCCCTGTCAATACCGATCGAGAACCGGTTGTTATCCGGGTAACCGCCAGGGAAGGAAATCTCAGCGGCATGAGGTTTACCAACGCTCGCACGACCATCACCGATCACAACGGAGTCCTTTCCGTCTACCCCCTCACTTTTGAAAGTGGTGGTGGATGGTCACGTGCCAAAGTCGAGTACAATCGTCACGATCCTGTGGCGCCGCTGAAAATCTCAGGCCATGTCAATGGTGTTGATGCGTCAATTATTCACCACGACCTGTTTGATCAACCTGGACTGATCCGCGGACCCCTGACCGGGGATTTTTACCTCGAAGGGGACCCGGCGGGCGACACTTTCTGGCAACATGCCAGCGGTGGTCTGTATTTCCAGGTCCACAACGGCACGCTACGCAGGTTCCGCGGGTTGGCACAGGTCTTTTCTCTACTCAATGTGTCCCAGATTTTTACCGGCAGACTGCCCGACATGGACCGCGAGGGCATGCCTTTCAATCTGCTGGAGGGCAGCGCCCGGATTCGACATGGAGTACTTCAAACTGATGATCTGAAGATTACCGGTGAAGCCATGAACATGTCTCTGGTCGGCAAGCAGGATCTTGCCAACGACACCATTGATATGGTCCTTGGAGTCATGCCACTGCGCACAGTCGACAAGGTTGTCAGCTCGATCCCGATTGCCGGGTGGTTGCTGGCCGGAGAAGATCGGGCGGTACTGACCGCCTATTTCCGCATCGAAGGAGAAAGCGGAAACCCGTCAGTAACTGCCGTTCCCGTCGGGTCAATCTCCAACACCGTTCTTGGAGTCTTTCGCCGCACATTCGGGTTACCGGAAAAGTTGATCAGAGATCTTGGATCTTTTCTGCAGACTGAATCAGAAAAAAAAGAAGAAGAGGAATAACGCTCCCCGCACCCTGATCAGCACTCTCAGGGCAAGGGGAGGAATCTGCTTCTCCGAAAGGTTGGGAATAAACGGTAAATCCGGCTATTCGCGTACGTACGTATCCATATCGGTCTCATGAACCATGCCCATGGTACGCGAATATTCCGACGCAATGATTTCATAGTGGTTGCGGGTATCTTTAGCCACCTCGACAAAAACGGCACGCGCTTGAGGATCAATAATATTCTTCGCGGCCTGCAGAAAGGTTTTCTCCAGGCTTTCTTCCTCCTTGAGAGCCAACTCACGGGCCTTGCGCTCGTGCATATCTTTATTCAGGGCTCTTTTCAGTTCGACCAGCATCACTGAATCAGCCTTGGGCGGTTTATCCATAATATCTTCAAAGCTGCCGAGGTCATCCCATTGATAATACTGATAGAATTTTCTAGCATTGTCACCCACTTCGCCGGCCAGTCGGACAAAAACCCTTTTACCCTCTTCGTTTTCGGTGATGTTCGCTGCTTCCAGATAGAAATCCATTAGATTTTTTTTTGCCAGGATAGCCATCTTCAACGCTTCTTTTAATGTATATTCCTGTGGCATAAGATCCTCCTGTATCAGCGGGGTTGTTGGCAA
>SLDV01000054.1 GCA_007125165.1 Geobacteraceae bacterium
AATCGTTATCGTTTCGGTGTAAAATCTCGGGTTGAAAATTTTGTTCTATACTTTTTGTTGAACACTCAGCTATGAGTTGTCAATTATGAATGCCAAGTGGATATTATCATCTCAGGAACGTAAAAAATTACGGCGCAAGCGCGTGTTGCGTACGGGTCTGACTGTTGTCGCTCTGATCGGTCTGCTTAGTTACTTCATTACAACTCCCGCCCAGCGAAAACCGGTACCCACCGAAACAGACATAGTCTCAGTACCTACCCTTATGTCACAACCGGTTCAGGTTGATACGTTGAGCGCCAAAGAAATCCTGGTAGGGGCGGACGGTCTTGCAGAAGAGGCTGTCGATCATATTATCGTTCACCGGATCAGTAATGGTGATACCTTGAGTACGATTTTCGATCAACTGGGTGTTCATAGTGTGATGTACCAGGTTCTAGCTGCTGATGAATCCCTGTTGGCTCTTGACGTGCTGCGCCCCGGCCAGAAGTTGACCTTTACCTTTGATGATGACAAAAAGCGACTGCTGAGCATGGAGCTGTTTATTCATCCCGGTAAACAGGTTCTTTATTCGCGCTTTGATGACAACAATTTTGGTTACGAAGAAATTATTCACCCCGGGGTCTGGGAACAGCAGCTTATTGATGCGGAGATCAGCGGCAGTTTCTACCTGTCGGCAAAGCGCGCCGGATTAAGTGACCTGGAGACGGCTATCATCACCAACCTGTTTCGTGACCATTTGAATTTTTCTCGAGACATCCGCGCCGGTGATCGTTTTCAGGTGGTGCGCAGTCAGCAGTTTGTCGGGGATGAGTTTACCGGACAGAGTCGTATTGAAGGTGTGCGAATTTTACGCCGCAACCGTGAGCACACAGCTTTTCTGTTTGAAGATGGCAGTTATTACGACGCCAAGGGAGAGAGCCTGGCTCGCGCCTTTCGGCGCTACCCGATGAGCGGTCAGTACCGCATCAGTTCGCATTTCAGCCCGTCCCGCAGGCACCCCGTTACCGGGCAGGTGCGTCCGCACAACGGAGTTGATTTTGCCATGCCGACCGGTACGCCGATTGTTTCAACCGGTGATGGCGTGGTGACTCGAGTGATGAACCATCCCTATGCCGGTAAATATGTGGAAATCCAGCATGGTAGCCAGTACCTGACCCGCTATCTGCATCTGCACCGGATTCTGGTGAAGCGCGGTCAGACGGTCAAGCGTGGTGAGCGTATTGCGCTTTCCGGTAATACCGGACTATCTACCGGTCCTCACTTGCACTTTGAGTTGCATGTTCGCGGTCGGCCGGTCAATCCCATCACGGCCAATATTCCCATGGCAGCTTCTGTTCCTAAGGACAAACGGTCTGATTTCAACCACCTGGTCGAGCAACTGGTGGCGGTGATGGAAAACGGCAGCCACAAGATCGCTGCGTTGGACACCAGCCGTCAATAGGGTGTCCGTGATGTTGCGCGATCAATCAGCCAGCGGATCCTCCCCCTCCTGCCAGCTTGCCAGATAACGCTCAAGCAGGTGGAAATCTTCCCCTTTGTGTTCAGTGAGGGTGACGTACATGTGCTCCTTGGGGATCTGCCAGGTGTCATGCAGTAGTTGCATAAAGCCCAGGGTCAGTTCGCGGCGTTTTTCCATGGTGCGCCCTTCACGGATATCAGCATTGACCAGGGCTACCCCTTTTTCCGGCTCTGTCACCCGCCCGACTGACAGGTTGTAGGTACCGAATTCGCGGATCGAAATACTGATGTGGTCGGTGCCGGTATCCATGATGGTGGAAAACAGTTGCCGAACCTTTTCGGCGAAGGTTATTTTAGCATTGTCTTCAAGCGGACGATTGATCTCAAATTGCAGATGAGGCATAAATTTCTCCGTGTTTGGTCAATGAGGAAGCTGATTATTGCCAATCTTCCGTAGGTAGTAATTCATCCCCTCTCCCTGAGGGATAGGGCTAGGGTGAAGGGGAGGTTTTGAGCATTTCAAGCCCCTTCATCCGGCTTTCAGCCAACTTCTCCCCCTGGAGAAGGGCCCAGGCGGAAGATCAGTACTAATCAGAATGAGAAATGTGCTGTCGCAATTAACTATAACATGGTTCTATTTTTTTAACATCAGCCAGAGGATCTAACCAAGTGACAAGCCAATTGAAACGTCCATTCAGCCCGGATCTTGATAAACTGCTCGGTCACGCTTTTCCCGTTCTTGACGACGGTTTTGTACGGGTTGTGGATTATATGGGGAATGATTCTTCCATCGTTCAGGCCGCCAGGGTTTCCTACGGCGACGGCACCCGCAAGGTGTCGGAAGATCGGTCCCTGATTCGCTATCTGTTACGCCATCAGCACACCACTCCCTTTGAAATGTGTATGCTCAAGCTGCATGTGCGTGTTCCCATGGATACCTGGCGCCAGTGGATTCGCCATCGCACCGCCAGTGTCAACGAATACAGCACCCGCTACTCCATTGCGATAGACCGTGCCCAGATGACCCCGGCAGATAGCTGGCGTCAGCAGGCACAGGATAACAAGCAGGGCAGCGGCGGATTTTTTGATCATGCCCAGGGGGAGCAGCTAAGTGCCAGTGAGCAGGAACTGCATCGTCTGAGCAAGGACGTCTACCAGCAGCGCCTCGACGCCGGAGTCGCCCGGGAGCAGGCACGCAAGGATCTGCCGTTAAGCACCTACACCGAAGCCTTCTGGCAGATTGATCTGCATAATCTGTTGCATTTTCTTGCCCTGCGCATGGACAGCCACGCCCAACTGGAAATCCGCCGCTACGCGGAAACCATCGGCGAAAAGATTGTCAAACAGTGGGTGCCGGCGACCTGGGAGGCGTTTCAGGATTATCGTTTCCAGCAAATGACCCTGTCGCGCCAGGAACAGGAGTTGCTGGCCCTGGTGGTGAATGGTCAGATGGAAATGGCGCTGCGCTGGTGTGGAGAATATGGTTGGGTCAAACAGAAGGAAGATCGCCAGATTCTCTCGCGCGAAGCCAAAGAGTTTGCTGTCAAGCTGGCAAGCTTTGGATTGACACCCCCCTGGTAGGGACAAAAAATCGCATTATGTGTAGGGGCACGGCGTGCCGTGCCCCTACTTTTTCCTTTCATCCTCCTCATTATCATCATCTTCTTCCTCCTCGTCATCATCCAGCATCCGGTACTTCGGCCCTTCAATGTCGTCAAACTCCCCTTTTTTTACCGCGTAGAGAAAAAACAACCAGACCCCTGTGCCTATGCAGAAGGATAGAAAAATCAGCAGGAAGGTCGAGGTCATCATCGCAAGAGTCCTTGTCGTTTGAGACGCAGGGAGTTGAGCAGTACGCAGATGGAGCTGATCGCCATGGCTGCGGCCGCGTAAACAGGGGCCAGCAGTCCGCTGACTGCCAATGGTATCGCAATCAGATTATAGCTGAAGGCCCAGGCCAGGTTCTGCTTGATGTTGGTCAGGGTTTTCTTTGCCAGCCTGAGGGCAAAGGGAATATTGGCCAGTTGCGGGCGGGTGAGAATCAGGTCGGCACTTTCCACGGCAATATCGGTGCTGCCGGCGATAGCGCAACCGATGGCGGCGGTTGACAGGGCCGGGGCATCATTGATGCCGTCGCCCACCATCATGACCCTGGCGGGAGCCAGCCGATCGATATGCTCGGCTTTCTGTTCCGGAGTCAGTTCAGCATAATAAGAGTCGATAGCGAGTTGCGTGCTGATGCGGCGCGCGACATCTTCACGATCGCCGGTCAACAACAGGCTGGTGTAACCGCGGCGGCGCAGATCGGTGAACATCTGTTTTGCGTCCGGACGAACCTGGTCATCAAGGGTTACCAGTCCGAGATAGCATCCGTTACGGGCCAGATGAACCTCACTGCGGCCGGTGGTGTCAGTCTCAGGCAGGTCGATACCCTGCTCTGTGAGAAAGCGGCGACTGCCGGCAAGCAGTTGTGCGTCACCGCTGTCTGCCATCATGCCCAGCCCTGCGTGGGTGACGCTGTTGTCAACGGGTCGGGGATTGATGCCCTGTCGTGCAGCCTCCTTGACGATGCCGCGGGCAAGGGGGTGATGACTGCCGGACTCAATATCCGCCAGCAGTTGCAACAGGTCATGCTGGTTTCCGTGATAAGCCCTGATACCAACAACCTCGGGTCGGCCTATAGTGATGGTGCCGGTTTTGTCAAAGGCCAGATAATCGATCCGTGAAGCGGTTTCGAGAACATCACCGCCGCGAAAAAGCACCCCGGCTTCTGCTGCCCTTCCGGTGGCGATCATGAC
>SLDV01000044.1 GCA_007125165.1 Geobacteraceae bacterium
ACGTTCAAGGGCCACCTGTCCATCAGGAGCCTGGTCAACATGATACCCTTCACGCTGGAGTAAAACGGCCAGCATCTCCCGCAGGCTCTGTTCGTCATCAACGATCAGTATTCGTGCGCTATGGTTGCTCATGTTCCCCCCTTAGCTGTTGCGGAAAACTCATGACGAATCGCTCGCCCCCCAAATCTGAAGGGCCGGTTTCGATACTTCCACCGTGGGCTTCGACGATCGCAAAAACCGTCGATAAACCGAGGCCGGTCCCCTTTGCCTTGGTGGTAAAAAAGGGTTCAAAGATGCGCTCCCTGTCTGCTTTGGCGATGCCGGGGCCACTGTCTTCGACGATCAGGTTCTGATGATTGTCGTCACTGGCAGCGAGTACCAAGGTCCCCTTGCCTGTCATGGCTTCGGCAGCGTTAATCGAGAGATCCCATAATACCTGCCAGATCTGACCGCGATCCAGACGAAAAACGCAGGGTCGCGTTACTACAATCTGTATATCAATTTTACTGAAACGCTGGTCACGCATGAGCATTTGACGCAATTCCTCAAGTAAAATCGATAAATCCAGATCGATTGTGACCGGCTTCTGTGGGCGGGCGAAGGTTAAAAAATCAGACAACAGACGATTCAGACGGTCGGCTTCCTTGACCATGATTCCCAGCAAGCGCTGGTCTTCATCGTGTAGTTGATTGTTTTCGCACAATAGCTGGGCTGATCCACTGATTGACGCAAGGGGGTTGCGAATCTCATGGGCCAGACCGGCGGAGAGCCTGCCTATGGCGGCCAGACGATCTGCACGCTTGAGCTGCTCTTCAACCTGCTTGAGTTGAGTCAGATCCTGAAAGGTTACCAGGGTACCAAGATCTTCTCCGTTGCTGCCCCGTGCTGCGGCAGTCGTAAAGCCAAGGGACAGGTGCGCTCCGGAAGGGTGTTTGTAGCTCCCTTCGGCACGATAGACTGGTCGTCTCTCCAACACAAAAAAATGGCTGAGTTCAGGAAAAAACTCCGCTGCTGTCGCATCATACACCTGGTGCAGGGTCAAGCCGGTAATCTCAGTGGCGGCGCTGTTGAAGGAGCGGATGCGCCCCTGCGGATTGATCAGCATGACACCACTGCTGATATGCGCCAGAACCGTCCTGTTCATCCGCTCCAATTCGGCGTAATCGATACTTTTGCGTTGATACAGAGCTTCACTACGGCGCCAGCGATCGGCCAGGGTGCCGCTCAGTAAAGCGGTAAGAAAAAATGCAACGATGTGAACAAACAGGGAATTAAAATAGACCGCATCGGCAACGTTAGATGTTACCCCTAGTGGCCCCAGCAGGCCATAAAACTGCAGCAACAGTAGACCACCGAACAGGATGGATGAACTGGCCGCCGCCAGAACGGTTAACCGTCGCGACAGCAGGAAACTGGCGGAAATAATAACCAGCAGATAGAAAAATGAAAACAGGCTTTCTACTACGCCGGTGACGAGAATCAGAGCCGAAACAAGCAGCAGATCCCAGACAATCTGGGCCTGGTTTAACAACCAGACCGAGGTTATGCGCGGCAGCAGCAGGGCGACAGCAATCGCCTGCGCGTAGGACATACCGACGAGAAAAAACAGGGGCGTGACAGAATAGGCAAGATTGCCATACAGATAGAAAAAAGCAGCGCCGCCGAGCACCAGGGTGATCACCGCAGTCCGGCAGATCAGATACCATACCAGACTGCGGTGTCCTGATGTCATTATACGTTGATCGGGATTTTGCTGGTGAAGCATCAACCTTTAAATATTCCCGGCCATCTGGAAAATCGGCAGGTACATGGCGATAACCAGACCACCGACGGTGGTGCCGAGAAACAGCATCAGCAGCGGCTCCATCATCGCGGTCAGGTTGTTAACGGCGTCATCGACTTCATCATCATAAAAATCAGCAATTTTACTGAGCATCGTATCCAGGGCACCAGCCTGCTCCCCGACCTCGATCATCTGGCAGACCATGGGCGGAAAAACCCCGGACTCCTTAAGGGGCTCGGCGATGGTCTTCCCTTCGCTGATGCTGGCACGCACCTTCTTGATGGCATCTTCAACGGTGCGGTTACCGGCCGTCTTGGCAACGATATCAAGACCATCAAGAATCGGCACGCCGCTGGAGATCATGGTCGACATGGTGCGGGCAAATTTGGCCACGGCTACCTTGCGGATCAGCATACCGAAAATCGGCAGCTGCAACGCCCAGCGGTCAAAAGCCCGACGCCCCTTGTCAGTGGCGTAGACCTTTTTAAAGATAAAGATCGATAAAAAGAACAAAACCAGAATGATGATAAAGTAATTCTGGATCAGGTTACTCAGATTGATCACGATCTGGGTTGGTGCCGGCAGTGCTCCACCAAAATCGGCAAAGATTTTTTCAAACGCCGGAATAACAAAAATCAGGATAACAGCAATAACCACCACTGCGATACCGACAATGGTGGTCGGATAGGTCATGGCACTCTTGACTTTTTTCTTGAGTTTGAGGGCTTTTTCAATATAGACCGCCAGACGGTTGAGGATCGTATCAAGGATACCGCCGACTTCGCCCGCAGCCACCAGATTGACATAGAGCTCATTGAAAGCTTTCGGGTGCTTGCGCAGGGCATCAGCAAAGGTAGAGCCGGATTCGACGTCCGACTTCACTTTGAGCAGGATATCTTTGAAGGTTTTGTTCGGCTGCTGATTGGAGAGAATATCGAGGCACTGTACCAGCGGCAACCCCGCATCAATCATGGTGGCAAACTGGCGGGTAAAGACGACGATATCCTTGGTGGTTATTTTAGGCTGTAAAAAGCTGATATTGATATCGGCGTTAAGCCCGCCGGCGCCTTTGACCTTGGTGGTCTGGATTCCCTGGCGCCGCAGACTGGCTGTTACTGCCCCTTCACTGGCAGCTTCCATGGTTCCCTTGTGTGTCTTTCCATCTTTTGTCCGACCTGTCCAGGTGAACTTCGGCATGATGATGCTCCTCTTTCACAATTGACTTTTTATTACGGCAGAAATCCCTACATTCTACGATCGGGGCTGATGGCTCGCTTGCGGCTCAAAACCGATTGCGGATTGGCAAACATCTGTCGAAGCTCATCCTGGTCATGAGAACGTGCCAGAGCCTCTTCCTCAGTAATCTGACGACTGTGGGCAAGCAGGAACAGCGACTGGTTCATGGTCTGCATGGAAAACTTGTCCTGACCGATCTGCATCTGTGAATAGATCTGGTGGATTTTATCTTCGCGGATCAGATTGCGGATTGCTGCATTAGGCACCATGACCTCCAGGGCCATGCAACGTCCTTTGCCACTGGCCTGGGACAGCAGTGCCTGCGACAAGACCCCTTCGAGCACGAAAGAAAGCTGGGTCCGTACCTGGGATTGTTGATTGGTAGGAAACACATCGATGATACGGTTCATGGTCTGGACACAGGAATTGGTGTGCAGAGTCGCAAAACACAGGTGCCCGGTTTCGGCAATGGTCAGAGCCGCCTCGATTGTTTCTATATCGCGCAACTCCCCCAGCAGAACGACATCAGGGTCCTGACGCAGAATATATTTCAGGGCTTTTTTGAATGACGAGGTGTCTGCTCCAACTTCACGCTGGTTGACCAGACATTTTTTGTGGGGATGAATATACTCGATCGGGTCTTCAATGGTGATAATATGTTCGCTGCGTTCCGAGTTAATGGCATCGATAATTGCCGCCAGGGTCGTGGTTTTACCGCTTCCGGTCGGTCCGGTCACCAGAATCAGACCACGGGGTTTTTTTGAAAGACCCTTGACCACGGGGGGCAGACCAAGCTCGTCAAAGCTCTTGATCTCAAAAGGAATAGCTCTAAACACTCCGGCAACGGCGCCGCGCTGAACGAAGACATTGCCACGAAACCGGGAAAGTCCCTTCACACCAAAGGAGAGATCAAGCTCGTTTTCTTCTTCGAACCGGCGTTTCTGGGCGTCTGTCAACACACTGTAACAAAGCTGCTTGGTTTCAGCCGCCGTCATCTTGGGCGTGTCCAACTGTTTCATTTTACCGTCAATACGGATCTGCGGCGCAGTCCCTGTTGACAGATGCAGGTCTGACGCGCCCTCTTCAATCATCGCTTTCAGCAGTTGATGCATACTGGCCATCGGTTATACCCCCACTTTCATTGAGTGCATCTTTTCATTTATCCAGTCTCCAATACCCACTCCCTGCTCCCTGCTCACCACCTAATCATCCGCCACCGTCGTTCGTAATACCTCTTCCAGGGTCGTGACCCCTTCGGCCATTTTGGTCAGTGCCGACTGGCGCATGGTCTTGACATTGAGGCGCATCGATTCTTCCTTGATTTCAGCGGTATTGGCTCCCGCCAGAATCGCTTCCCGAATCTGTTCAAACATAGGCATGACCTGGTAAAAACCAACCCGGCCGCGATAGCCGGTATCATTACATTCAGCACAACCGCGCCCTTTGTAGACAGTTATTTTACTCACTTCATTCTCAGGAACACCGGCGGTAACGAGTGCTTCGGCTGGATGCTTAACCGGTTCCTTACAACTGGCACATATTCGCCGGCCCAGGCGCTGGGCAGAAATCAGGTTTACCGCAGAAGCTACGAGAAATGGTTCGATTCCCATATTGAGGAGACGATTGACGGTGCTGGGAGCATCATTGGTATGCAGCGTTGACAGCACCAGGTGACCGGTCAGAGCGGCCTTGACGCCGATTTCTGCCGTCTCAAAGTCGCGAATCTCGCCGATCATAATGATATCGGGATCCTGCCGTAAAAAGGCGCGCAGGGCCGCCGCGAAGTTCAATCCGATCTCTTCGTGCATCTGAACCTGGTTGATCCCGGCAAAGTTAAATTCGACCGGGTCTTCCGCTGTTGAAATATTTTCACTGACTTTGTTCAGTTCTGACAGGGCAGAATAAAGCGAAACCGTTTTACCGCTGCCGGTTGGCCCGGTTACCAGCACCATGCCGAAGGGTTTGTGGATCTCCTTTTTGAACCATTTCAGCGCCTGTTCTTCATAGCCGAGCTTGGTCATGTCGAGCTGCAGGCTGCTTTTATCGAGCAGGCGCAGAACCACTTTTTCACCAAACAGGGTCGGCAGACAGTTGACCCGGTAGTCCATCTCCTGCCCACGCCCCATCTTGATTTTAATCCGACCGTCCTGGGGAAGGCGACGTTCCGCGATATCGAGGTTTGCCATGATTTTAAGGCGTGATGTGATGGCATTTTTCAACTTCCGCGGCGGCTTCATCACTTCATAGAGCACACCATCAATACGATAGCGGACACGAAACATATGCTCATAAGGTTCTATATGAATATCGGAAGCCTTCTTTTTGATAGCATCAGTAAGAATCAGGTTGACCAGCTTGACAACCGGGGCATCCTCACTGGCCTTTTCCAGCTCGTTAATATTCTCAAGTTGATCCTCTCCGACCAATTCCAGGTCGACATCGTCAAATTCACTCAAGGCATCAGCCATGGTTGCCGACTGATCATAATAGCTGTCGATAGCATCCTTCACGGCAGCTTCCGAAGCAACCACAACCTCAACATTATAGCCGGTCATGAATTTGATATCGTCAATAGCAAAAATATTGGAGGGATCCGACATGGCGATAATCAGTGTCGATCCGGCACGATTAATAGGTAAAAGCTGATATTTCTGCGCCACCTCCGCCGGAATCAACTTGATCACGGCAGGATCAACATCAAATTCTTTCAAGTCGATGGAAGGAACGCCATAATGCTTAGAAAGAAATGAGGCCAGATCATGCTCCTGCACATAACCAAGCTTGATCAAGGCAGCACCGAGACGAACTCCTTCGCGCTTCTGTTCTGACACGGCCTTTGCCAGTTGATCGTCCGAAATCATCTGATTTCTGACCAGTAATTCTCCAAGTCGGCTGACACTCATGCCGCTATATCCTTCCCATTTATTTGCCAGTACTCTGATAATCAGTTAAAAAACGACGCATAAACCCTGATGGCAAGCGCTCATTCGTCCAGAGATAAAATGCATCCTCACCTTGTGCTGCCAACAGGCTCAGGCCATCGACCGAGGCCAAGCCATGCGTTGCAGCAGCTTTCGTCAGCGCTGTGCCAGCTTCGGAATATACCATATCATATATTAATGCGCTACCTTTAATATTCTCCAATGGAAGAAATTTTAATTTTTCTCCGCGCAGGCCTACTGACGTTGTATTGACAATCAGGTCTGCGCGCGAAAGAGCCTGTAAAAACGCGGGTGTGCCATAGGTAACCGGCACCAGCTTGTGACTTTTCTGATTCACTGACATGGCGGCCACCAACTTGCAGGCCCGGTCCAAATTGCGGTTCGCTATTGTCACCTGCCCTATCCCTGCCGCCAGCAAAGCGTACACGGCCGCCCGGCAGGCTCCGCCGGCTCCAAGCAGAAGCGCGTGTTGATCCTCCGGCTTAAATCCGAGCTCACCCCGAGCCGATCGCAGAAAACCGCTGCTGTCGGTATTGTACCCCACCAGGTGGCCGTTGCGATTAACAACCGTATTGACCGCACCAATCCGGGTGGCGTCAGGATCAACTTCGTCGAGCAGGGGCAGAATGGCTTCCTTGTGCGGAATAGTGACATTTATACCGTTAATGTTGAGAGCCCTTAACGATGACACAGCTTCGTCGAGATTGCCTGCGTGGACATGAAAAGGCACATAAACCGCATCAATGCGGTAGTGCGCAAAAGCGGCATTTTGCATCACTGGTGACAAAGAATGGGCTACCGGATCACCAAAAATCCCGTAAACCGACGTTTTTCCCGTTAATGGCAGCACGATCAATCCCTTAAGAAAAATTTCTGGTATCCAGATATTCCTGATATTGAATCACCTGTACTCGTTGTAAAATCTGACGGGCCTTTAATACATCTGCGGCAATCGCGTCAGACAGTGCGGGCAGATCAGTAAAGGTTTTTTCCTCCCGCAGTCGCTCGATAAAGTAGACCCTTATTTTTTCGCCGTAAATAGTCCCTGTATAATCGAGAAGATGGACCTCAATACTCAGATCATTATAACCGAATGTCGGACAACAACCGATATTGACAACTCCGCCATATTCAAGGTCACCGTGACGAACCTTGACAACATAAACCCCCGGGGCGGGAATCAGTTCTTTTTCTGTACGCAGGTTGGCCGTTGGAAAACCAAGCTCCCGGCCACGTTGAAAGCCTGAGACAACTTCACCGAGCAGGTTATAATGCCGCCCCAGTAAAGGAACAACTTCTGCCACTTTGCCGGCAGTAATCAAATTACGGATACGGGTGGAGCTGTAGGGCTGACCATCTTCGCCTACCGGCTGGAGAATCTCCACATCTATCCCTCTGGTGCGGCCTGATTCTGCTAAAAATTCTGCCGTACCACGCCGCCCTTTGCCGAATGCGTAGTCGTACCCTATTACCAGATTTCGTGCTGACAGAGTACCAATAAGAACATTGTCCACAAAGTCTTCCGGTAGCTGTTGGGCGAACTCTTTGTCAAAAGGAATTTCAATCAGACAGTCGACATGGGAGGCAGAAATAAGCCGGCGACGCTCTTCTTTGGTATTGAGGAGCAAGGGTGCTTTTTCAGGATTGAGAACCTTGAGAGGGTGGGGATGAAAAGTACAGACAACAGACTGCATGCGATTTTTTCTGGCGGTTTCAATCAGCCGGCGAAACAAAGCTCGATGCCCGAGGTGGACGCCATCGAAGTTTCCCAGGGTCACGACGCTGGGTCCAAAATCGGCGGGTATGGATGCAAGAGAATCGATGATGATCACAAAAGAAGTTATCCTTAAGAAAATCACTAACAACAGAAGACAGTTACAAAGAGCTTGTCTTCCTCTAATGCCTTCATCAGGGATCCAGTATTTATAAACCGCTTAAGAACCGGACTCCCGAACAGCATCATTACGGCAATGAAAAACAGAGGCCTTGCCTGCCTTCCTCACTATATTAATGGCTGCTTATCACCAACGGCAAGGAATAAATTTTCGGCCGCAAAAAAAAACGGGGCGAACCGCTTCCGGTTCGCCCCATAAAGATTAACGCCGCTACGGCAACGTCAAGACAGTTATTGACGACCCTCTACTCCATCGCACTGGGAATCATCGACTTTAAATACTCGCGATTAAGTTTGGCAATAAACTTGACACTGATTCCTTTCGGACAGGCAGCTTCACACTCATAGTGATTGGTGCAATTGCCAAAACCTTCTGACAGGTTAGCTTCGGTCATCGCCAGTACCCGGCGTCTGGCTTCAGGCTTACCCTGAGGCAGAACTGCAAGCTGTGCAACTTTGGCGCTGGCAAAAAGCATCGCCGAGCTATTGGGACAGGCTGCGACACAGGCACCACAACCGATACATGCCGCAGCATCCATGGCATAGTCAGCCACCGGCTTACTGATGAGAAGGGTATTGCCGTCAGCCACCCCACCGGTATGGCAGGAGGTATAACCTCCGGCCTGCATGATAACATCCAGAGCGGTACGATCAACGATCAGATCTCTCAAGATAGGGAAGGCCCTGGCTCGCCATGGCTCGATGAAGATTTCATCGCCATCGGCGAACTCGCGCATATGCAACTGACAGACAGTAGTGAGTTCCTGTTGCCCGTGGGGGCGCCCGTTGATGACCTGTGAGCACATACCGCAGATTCCTTCACGGCAATCATGGTCAAAAGCAATCGGATCCTGACCGGTCTTGATCAGATCATCGTTCAGCTCATCAAGCATTTCGAGAAACGATTGATCCGGGCTGACGTTTTTAGCTTTATAGGTCTCCAGCTTTCCAGTGTCTTCTGGCCCTTTCTGGCGCCATACATGCAATGTAAGATCCATTATTTATAACTCCTCACGGCAAGTTTGACGTTCTCAAATTTCAGGGGCTCTTTGTGTAGTTCCGGAGCCTTGTCAACACCTTTGAATTCCCACGCGGCAACGTAGCAGAAGTCCTCGTCGTTGCGCATGGCCTCGCCATCATCGGTCTGATGTTCGACCCGGAAGTGACCACCGCATGATTCTTCACGATGCAGTGCATCGGTCGCCATCATTTCAGCAAACTCGATGAAATCCGCAAGACGCCAGGCGTTTTCAAGTTGCTGGTTGAGCTCCAATGCCCCACCGGTTACGTTGACATTGTTCCAGAATTCGTCACGAATTTCCGGTATCCGCTTGAGGGCATGCTTCAGGCTGGCCTCACTTCTGGCCATGCCCACATCTTCCCACATGACGTTGCCAAGCTCGCGATGTAATTCGCCAACGGTCTTTTTGCCTTTAATTGACAGCAATTTGTCCATTTCTGCCCTGATGTTTTCTGTAGACTCTTTGAACGCATCATGGTCGGTTTTAACCTGTCCCGGAGTCAGGGAAGCAAGATACGGCGCGATGGTATAGGGAATAACAAAATAGCCATCGGCCAGGCCCTGCATCAATGCCGAAGCACCGAGGCGGTTGGCACCGTGAACGGAGAAGTTGGCCTCACCCAGAACAAAAAGTCCGGGAATATTGCTCATGCATTCATAATCAACCCAGAGACCGCCCATGGAATAATGCGGTGCCGGGTAGATGCGCATGGGGCGCTCGTAGCCGTTTTCAGCCGTAATTTTGTAATACATGTCAAAAAGGTTGCCGTAACGCTCTTCGATCGTCGACTGACCGAGGCGATCGATAGACGCCTGGAAGTCAAGGAATACTCCGCGCTTGCTTTCACCTACGCCTCGTCCATCGTCACACTGCTCTTTAGCGGCACGTGAAGCGATATCACGCGGAGCCAGGTTACCGTATGAGGGGTATTTTCTTTCAAGGAAATAATCACGATCATCTTCCGCTATTTCGCCGGGATGCCTGGCACAGTCCTCAGCTTTTTTTGGAACCCAGACACGGCCGTCATTTCGCAGGGATTCAGACATCAGTGTCAGCTTGGACTGCTTGTCACCATGCTGCGGAATGCACGTCGGGTGGATCTGGGTGTAGCAGGGGTTGGCCATGAGAGCGCCTTTTTTGGTCGCTCTCCATTTAGCCGTAACACTACAACCCATGGCATTGGTGGACAGGTAAAAAACATTGACAAAACCGCCGGTCGCCAGAATAACAGCATCACCCCAGTAAGACTCGATCTCACCGGTTATCAGGTTGCGACAGGTAATTCCCTTGGCAACCCCATCTACAACAACCAGATCGAGCATTTCGCGGCGGGCGAACATTTTTACCGACCCGTTTTTAATCTGGCGTGACAGAGCTGAATACGCCCCGAGGAGCAACTGCTGGCCGGTTTGGCCACGAGCATAAAAGGTCCGTGATACCTGAGCGCCGCCGAATGAACGGTTATCAAGGTAGCCGGCATAATCACGGGCAAAAGGGACACCCTGAGCAACACATTGATCGATAATATTGTTTGAAACCTGAGCCAGACGCCAGACATCGGCTTCGCGGGCACGGTAGTCGCCACCCTTGACGGTGTCGTAGAACAGACGATAGATGCTGTCGCCGTCGTTCGGATAGCTCTTGGCCGCGTTGATACCGCCCTGAGCAGCAATACTGTGAGCCCGGCGCGCGCTGTCCTGATAGCAGAAGGCTTCGACGTTGTAGCCGAGTTCGCCCAGAGAGGCTGCTGCTGCGCCACCGGCCAGACCGGTACCGACAACCAGAATTTTGAATTTACGTTTGTTGGAAGGGTTCACCAGCTTCATGTCAAAGCGGTGTTTGTCCCAGGATGTTTCAATCGGACCTGTAGGTGCTCTTCCGTCTAATATCACAATAAGCCCCCTATTTCACAATGCGAGCGAGAATTAACAAAGGAATGGCAATATAAGCCAGACCATACACAATTGCCAGTACCTTGCCGATGGAGATGACCTTGTCCTGACTCGGTCCCGTACTCCAACCCAGGGTCTGCACCCAACTGGAAATTCCGTGAGCCAGATGGAGTAACAGGGCGACCATGGCAACGATATAAATGAGCGAGATAAAGACCTTCTGGAAGCTCAGTACCATCATTGAATAAACATCCGGACGTGAAGCGGCATCAAGGGGCAGGTTCACTGCCGAAATCGCCGGATTGGTAACCTGAACGGTAAAATGAAGCAGATGATACAGTAAAAAAGCCAGAATAATCAGACCGGTATAAAGCATGGTCTTGGCAGAAAAGCTGGTGACAAGAGTTTTTTCAATAGCGTAAGGATCCGGCGTGGCAGCCTTGTTTTCCATATAAAGCTGGATGCCGAACGTAATATGTACGGCAAAAAGAGCCAGCATTCCCAGACGGAACAACCAGACCAGAGGACCCAGGTCGTGCAAGGCTTTGGCGTAGGCATTAATGCTGTCGGGGCCTGCGAATACCGTCAGATTGCCTATCAGATGGACTGTGATGAACGCGATCAGTAACAGACCGGTCACAGCCATCAGGATCTTTCTTCCCACTGTGTTAGTAAACAGATTCATAGTGAATTTCCCTCGAGAGTGTGAATGATTACCAATGAAGGGTTATGCCTTGAACTCAATCAGCCCTGTTCAGCTCTATCAACCAAGCATGGCCCGACCCTTCTCTCCTCTTGAAAACGGGCCCTGCGTCACTGCCCCGGCGGCCCACACCAAAAAAAACCTCCTGTCCATATTGACATCCTTTCGGTGTCGATTAAACGTATCAGAGCCCTGGATCAAGCCTGGGGCCGATAGATTGCAAAACAGTATACTGTATACTAAACATCGGTATAAATTTAAACAAAAAAAACCGTAGTTTGGTGAATTCTAATAGATGCAGGGAGGGGTTTTGTTGAACGAAGTCGCGTTGTCATCAGTTCAGTCCGAAAAACTGAACTGATGACAACCCCTCTTCCACCGATACAACCTGAGCCCTTCTCCCTCAGGAGAAGGGCTCACAGTGCACATTGAGAAGACTATGATGCCGAAACAGACTTACTGTAATGACCGGATTTTTTCAAGACTCTGCTGTAAAATTTCGCTCTTCTCCTGAGCAACAACCAGCTTGGCGCGGTCTTTTTCCAGCACCTGGGGCGGCGCGTTCTGAACAAACTTTTTATTGTCCAGTTTCCGGGTAAAGAAATCGACATCTTTCTGGACCTTTTCAATCTCCTTTTGCAACCGGGTCTCTTCTTCGACCAGATCAATCAGGCCGGCCAGAGGAATAAGAACTTCAACGTCTCCGGCCACCTGGGTTGCCACCTCTTCCGGACGATCAATACCAACCCCTGCCACGAGATGTTCAACCCGTGCCAGGCTCGTAATGGCCGCCTTTTGTGCACGAATAGTTGTCACTGCTGTAGCATCCTTACAGTCTAGCAACACGTTGATTTTTCGCCCTGGTGGAAGATCAAGCTCTCCGCGCACATTGCGGACAGCTGAGACAATCGTCATCACCATTTCCATATCGGCGACAGCTTTCTGATCGGTGACGATGCCACTGCCTGTGGGATAAGCCGCCATCATGATCGACTCGGCTGGCCGCTCACCCGGCAGCGACTGCCAGATTTCTTCGGTAACAAAAGGTAAAATCGGATGCGCCAGCCGTAGCAGCCCTTCCAGCACAGTGAAAAGAACCATCTGGGTGCATCGACGCGCCGAAGGATCATCGCCGTGAAGAGGTTGCTTGCTCAACTCGATATACCAGTCACAGAATTCGTGCCAGGTAAAAGCGTAAAGAACCGCAGCGGCATCGTTAAATTTGTAAGCTGACAAGGCGTTGTTCATCTGCGTTACAGCCTGATCATAACGATGAAGAATCCATTGTTCTGCCGGTGCCGGCTGAACCGCTGAGAAATCGATGGTCGCCGGGTCAAAATCCTCCAGGTTAAGCAATGCGAACCGGCTGGCATTCCATAACTTGTTGACGAAATGCCGATAGCCACTGATCCGGTCGGTCGAGAGACGGATATCGCGCCCCATGGCGGCAAAGGCACAGAGGGTGAAGCGGAAAGCGTCGGCCCCATACTCATCAATCACCGTCAGAGGATCGATCACGTTCCCCTTGCTCTTGCTCATCTTCTGCCCCTGGGCATCACGAACCAGAGCATGGATATACACTTCCTTGAAGGGAACGTCGCCCATGAAGCGCAAGCCCATCATCATCATGCGGGCAACCCAGAAAAACAGAATATCGAAGCCGGTCACCAGACAGCTCGTTGGATAAAACCTTTCCAGAGTCGGGGTCTTTTCCGGCCAGCCCATGGTAGAAAAAGGCCAAAGAGCGGATGAAAACCAGGTATCGAGAACATCGCTTTCCTGCTCAACCGCCTGGCTGCCGCAATGCTCACATGAAGTGATGTCTTTCAGGGAAACACTGATCCGGTCACAATCGGAGCAGAACCAGGCGGGGATACGATGCCCCCACCAGATCTGGCGACTGATACACCAGTCCTGAATGTTATGCATCCACTCAAAATAGGTTTTTTCCCATTGCCGGGGCACAATGGCCGTCCGGCCGGACTCAACCGCCGCAATGGCCTGTTCGGCCAGCGGCTTGACGGCGACATACCATTGTTTGCTCATATAGGGTTCGATCACGGCATGACAGCGGTAGCACTCGCCCACTGCGTGGGTATGACCTTCAACCTTCTCCAGCAAACCCAGAGCATCAAGATCAGCAACGACCCGTGACCGCGCTTCAACAGCTGACAACCCCTGATAAACTCCACCATTTTCGTTGATGTGCCCGGACTCATCCAGAACATTGATAAAGTCAAGGTCGTGACGTTTGCCCACGGCAAAGTCGTTAAAATCATGGGCCGGGGTCATTTTAACCGCCCCGCTGCCGAACTCTTTGTCTACGTATGCATCAGCAATAACCGGAATTTCACGGTTAACCAGAGGCAGCATGACTTTCTTGCCAACCAGATCCCGATAGCGATCATCATCCGGTGCGACGGCAACAGCTGTGTCGCCGAGCATGGTTTCAGGGCGGGTGGTTGCTACCACCAGGTAGCGATCGCTACCGACAAGCGGATAACGCAAGTGCCAGATGTTCCCCTTTTTATCATCGTGCTCCACTTCCAGGTCGGACAGCGCGGTATGACAGCGTGGGCACCAGTTGATCAGGCGATTATCCCGATATATCAGCCCATCATCATACAGGCGGACAAAGACTTCACGCACCGCCTGTGACAGGCCCTCGTCCATAGTGAAACGCTCACGATCCCAGTCGCAGGAAGCGCCGAGACGTTTAAGCTGATTGATAATCTGTCCACCGGACGATTCGCGCCATTGCCAGACCCGCTCAACAAACCCTTCCCGGCCAAGTTCGTGGCGATCGAGACCTTCAGCATGGAGCTGTTTTTCAACAACATTCTGGGTGGCGATACCGGCATGATCGGTACCCGGCATCCATAGAACTTCGTAACCGCACATCCGCTTCCAGCGACACAGAATGTCCTGCAGACTATTGTTCAGGGCATGACCCATATGAAGAACACCGGTTACATTAGGCGGAGGGATAACTATTGAATACGCAGGCCGATCGGAATGCTGATCGGCGCGGAAATCGCCGCGCTGTTCCCAGATGTCGAACCATTTCTGCTCAATCTGAGCCGGATCATAGGCCTTGGGCAATTGCATGCTCATTGTCTGGTCGTCCTTTTTCTTACACGTCTTGTGATATGAAGTTCTAGAGGTGGGGTTCTGTCGTCGGGGACAATAAAGCGGGGAGACAAAAGATGTCAAGACTTCCTTTGCCCCCCCGCTCAAGTACAACTCTATGGTTCAGTGCCTGCGGTTAATGCTCGCCGCGCTTTATTTTTTCAATCTCCGCACTGATCATTGTTTCCGCCAGATCCGGCACAACTTCCCAGA
>SLDV01000017.1 GCA_007125165.1 Geobacteraceae bacterium
ATTTAACGGCCGACCTGATCTACGGGGTTGTCGGCCGCCCGGAACGGCGCTATGTGCGTAATCGGTAAGTTTGCCTGGTCGTGAACACAATCATCATAATCCCCACAAAAGAATAAATTCTTTTTAATTTCACAATATTTACACTTCTTTAGAAGACTCCTAAGGTGACCACAACAAGGGCTCTGGCGAGTTTGCCATTTCCAGATTGTTGATCACCCGTTTTATACAAAAGGAGTCTGTCATGTTGTATATCCAGTTTCTGTTTCTCCTGCTGATTCTCTATTGGGGTAGCCGCTACGGTGGTATTGGCCTGGGTGTGGTGTCGGGTATTGGCCTTGCGGTTCAGGTGTTTATCTTCAAGATGCCGCCGACCAGTCCTCCTATCGAAGTGATGCTCATCATCATTGCGGTGGTGACCTGTGCCTCGATCCTCGAAGCCGCCGGTGGTCTTAAGTACATGCTCCAGGTCGCGGAGCGGTTACTGCGGTCCAAGCCAAAAATGATCACTATCCTCGGTCCGCTGGTTACCTACACCATGACCTGTATGCTTGGTACTGGTCATGCGGTTTATTCCATCATGCCGATTATTGGCGATGTTGCGCTGAAAAACGGCATTCGTCCGGAGCGCCCGATGGCATCGGCTTCGGTGGCTTCACAAATGGGTATCACCGCCAGTCCGATCTCGGCCGCCGTTGTATACTATCTGTCACAGATGACCGATCTGGTACCCAATCTGACCCTGATGTCGATTCTGATGGTCACAATACCCGGTACCCTCGCAGGGGTGATTCTGGCCTCCCTTTACAGCATGCGTCGAGGCGTTGAATTGAATGATGATCCCGAATACCAGCGGCGGATGCAGGATCCCTTGTGGAAAAAGCGCATTGAAGAAACAACGGCGACAACCTTGAATGAAGTTCTGCCGACATCGGCGCGTAATGCGGTTTTGATCTTTCTGCTGGGACTGGCCTCTATCGTTGTCCTCGCCATGGTGCCGGAATTGCGCATCCAAAGCGAGGGAGCAAGACCGATCAGTATGGCCGTGATCATTCAGATGATGATGTTGGTGTTCGGTGCCCTGATCCTGATCGTCACCAAAACCAAAGCCTCTCTGGTGCCGGAAGGTGTTGTATTCAAGTCCGGCATGGTTGCTGCCATCGCCATCTTCGGTATCGCCTGGATGAGTGACACCTATTTCAAATTTGCCCTGCCCAGCTTTCAGAGCGGTATCACAGAAATGGTCACCGCCCACCCTTGGACCTTTGCCCTGGCTATGTTCCTGGTATCGGTAGTGGTCAACAGTCAAGCTGCTACCTGCCGGATGATGCTCCCGGTTGGTCTCGCTTTAGGCCTGCCTCCGGCGTTGCTGATTGCGGTCATGCCGTCTTCCTACGGTTATTTCTTTATCCCCAACTACCCGTCGGATATCGCCACCGTTAACTTCGACACGACCGGTACCACCAAAATTGGCAAGTGGTATTTCAATCACAGCTTCATGATTCCCGGTCTGATTGCCGTACCCACCGCCTGTGTTGTCGGCTACTTCATCGCCATCGTGATTATCGGCTGAACAATCAGGTCTTGCCCCTGCCGCTGTGAAAAGGTAATCTTTTCCAAAGAGGGGGGCAGATGAACAAACGGACTCATGACATAACCGCAAGTATCGGCTGATTCGCCGGTGCTTGCGGTTTTTTTGTGGCGCTGCTCATCTGTGGTGTTGCTTTATCTGAAATCTCAAATTTCAAATCTGAAATAGCCGTTGTGCGCATAGCACAACGGCGGGAGGGAAAATGAAATACAAGAATTTTGAGGACGTGCCAGTGTGGCAGGCCGGAGTGGATTTAACCATCAAGGTCTTCGAGGTAACGGAAAATACCGCCTTTCGCGGTCGGGGAGACATTGCCAACCAGATCCAGCGAGCCTCCCTGTCGGTGTCAAACAATATCGCCGAAGGGTTTGAGCGTGGAACCACCGCCGAACTGATCCAGTTTCTCTATTACGCCAAGGGCTCCGCCGGTGAAGTGCGCTCCATCTGTCATGTGCTTGAACGCATGGCGGCGTTCAAGCATCTCAAATCTCAAATTTCAGATTTGAAATCCCTCGCGCGCAACATTTCGCGTCAGCTCGGAGGCTGGGCCTTGTCATTGCAGGAATCCGATATCAAAGGCTCCCGGCATCTTACCGAAAAAACGAAAAATTCCTACCGCCGCCAGATAGAGGCCCGGGAATTAATGGATGAACTCAACAAAGATTATCAGCAGCAATTGCGGAAAAAATAATGCAATGTGACTTGAATTGTCACGCTGGTGGGGTAGGGTTTTATGCGCATTCGGGGAAAACCCCGATAAGTCAAAGTCATCGAATTCGATAATTTTAAAAAGCAGACAGTTTTAAATAGCGTAACCCCGGTGCCCAGACAATGGATTGAAGCAACCATCCCTCAGGGATAGTTGCGGATAATGACCACGTCCCAACAGACTGCCTGATTGCCCTTGTTTCTGCCCTTCTGTTCTGCTATGGTGCCGTCACTATGAAAAACAATGTCCTCATACGTTCGCAACAGAGTTTGGTCAATACACCATTGGTGGGTGTTATATGGCCAGGTGCGGGCAATGCAGGAGGGGATAAGGACGTCTGATCAAGACTGCTTGATACGTTTCCACTGTTGTTAGCACAGGCCACAGACTTTTAAAGTTTGTGGCTTTTTTTTGTGGTTTTTTACCAAGAGATGAAGGAGTTAGAAAAATGTTGGCGGGGTTTATGGACAGTTCAGTTTTTTTCCCTACGGTTGTTGTGCCTTTATTGGTGTTTCTGGCGCGGATTCTGGATGTGAGTCTGGCGACCTTGCGGATTTCCATGGTTTACCGTGGGCTCAAGCACCTGGCGGCACCCTTGGGGTTTCTTGAGGCACTGATCTGGGTGTTGGCGATTTCCCAGGTGATGCTGCACCTCGACAACTGGCTGACCTATCTGGCATTCGCTTTAGGCTTTGGTGCCGGCAACTATGTCGGTTTGCTGATTGAAGAGCGCCTGGCGTTTGGCAACCTGATTTTACGGGTGATTACTCCCAATGAAGATACGACCCTGACAAAAACTTTGTGGGATGCCGGCTTTGGTGTCACCTGTGTCAGCGCGCGGGGAGAATCCGGTCCGGTGAAGGTTATTTTTACCGTGGTTAAGCGTCGTGATTTAAAGAAAGCTCTGGGCTTGATCCGTCGGTTTAATCCCAATGCTTTTTATACCATCGAAGATGTGCGATTTTTCAGTGAAACCCATCCCCCCGTGGCACGTGCGACCAGGGGCAGAAAGATTTTTCGCTTCCGTTCCATCAAGGCGGGCTAAGGTTGATAACTAGTTTCCGTCCAGAAACGGTTCTTTTCCGCCGTGGCAGCGTCAATCTGCGGCCTTGTTTGTGCGGCGTACACATGTACGCCTCCGCTCAAGCCCTTGATTTCCTTGCCACAACGAAAAATACCCTGTTTCCGAATCGGAAACTGTATCGTGTCCATCCTGAGTTTCCGGATGGACACTAACTATTGTAAAAAGGAATATGGAGATGAAGGAACAGACACTGATTTTTAGCGATTATGATGTAGAGCGATTGGAAGAGATGCTCGATGGGTACCGGTTTGCTACGGCAAAGCGTAATTCTGTGGCGGCGTTGGCAGATGAGTTAAGCAAGGGCAATGTTGTGCCGGCGAGCAAGGTTCCGGCTGATGTGGTGACACTGAACTCGCGTATTGTGCTGCATGATCTGGATAAAGAGACGCGCATGGAGGTGACCCTGGTATTACCCGCCGCTGCGAATTTTGCAGAAGGGCGTTTGTCGGTGGCCTCGCCCATAGGTACTGCTGTTCTGGGTTATACTGAAGGGGATATTATTGAATGGCAGGTGCAGTCAGGAATGAAGCGGATTCAGATTGAAAAGCTGCTCTACCAGCCGGAGCGGGCCGGGGATTTTCATCTATAGAATGGGCAGCCCCATGCGGTCTTTTCACCCGGCAACAAAAAGGCCCCTGTTGTAAAACAGGAGCCGTTTCAGATGTTGCCACTGTCGGCCACAAGGTTCAGTCGTGTGCTCCGTAGGGCAGAATCAGGTTGAGCAGGACACCGATGATGCCGGCCAGGCCGATGCCGCCGAGTTTGACAATCGCCAGGTCAAAGGTCATGCCGCCGATGCCGAACACCAGGATAACTGCGACAATAG
>SLDV01000024.1 GCA_007125165.1 Geobacteraceae bacterium
CATCGCTGGCGGCACTTGACTTCGTTCGTATCGGCCCATTGCCCTTCAGTGCGGCTACTGGTGTCACCGTCGAATCCAGAGTTGCTGATAACAGACCGGACATCTCCCTCGAGTATCGCTGGTTCATCAACGATGAAGAACAGTTTTTTGAGAAATCTGCTCAACTGTCCGGACATCTGTTCAAGCGTGGTGACATCGTTGCCGTAGAGGTGATCCCTGTTACCTATGCCGGGGAACGGCTGACGCCGGTTGTCTCACGCCCCTTTGAGGCCGTCAATGCGCCGCCGACCATCACGTCGGAGCCTCCGGAAGAATTGTCCGAATCCGGATTTCGTTATCAGGTAACTGCCGTCGACCCCGATGGTGATCCTCTGACTTTTCGTCTCGAAGCGGCTCCGGATGATATGACCATAAATGCCTCCAGTGGATTGATCACCTGGGGTTTTGATGTTATGCCCGAAGGCAATTTCCCTGTCAGTGTTGTTGTCGATGACGGTCAGGGTGGGCAGGACGAGCAATTTTTTGAATTGCAAATGTCTTATGAAGAGGTATCCTTGTAGATCTTTTCGCATCATCTCGAACCAGGCGGGGGGGCTGGTTCGTTTTTCTCTTTTCAATACTGTCGGTTCTTATCGACGTCTACCTGTTTTATCAATCTTTTTCCTCCCGTTGTGTGTAAGTGCCGTCGAGTGAAGTGTTCACCGGCATGTCTCTTTTATTTGAGAGGGGGGAGGAAAAATGTTTCCACTGGGGAGGTTCGTTCATAAGCATAGAAAAACTGATGGATTTACTCTGCTGGAACTATTGATAGTTCTGACAATTATGGGAATTCTTGTTGTTATTGCTATCCCGTCATTTAGCGGGCTTGCGCAAGGACCGCAAGTGAGCAGTGCAGTGAATGATCTGGTGTCAAGTTTCAATTACGCTCGCAACGAAGCTGTCACTCGCGGCACTCTGGTGACAGTGTGCAAAAGCAACGACTTGCAGACCTGCGATACCAGCGATATCGGCTGGCAACAGGGGTGGATTGTGTATCTGGAAGATGAAGCAGGTCTCAAGCAGATTATACGGGTGTATGGTGCGTCCAGTGGTCCTGTGACGATGGAAGGCAACTTCCATGTCAGAAACAGGCTCAGATATCAGGCCAGCGGTTTTATGCCGGGGGTGTCAAATGGCACCATCATTGCCCGTAGCGGTGACAGACAGGTTAATATTATTATATCAACAACGGGGAGAGTCAGAACCCAGAGAATGTGAGAAATGGTCCATCTGCTATTCGAGCGAGGTGTCTGGTTGATTACTTTTTTTAGCGATATGGACGAGATTCGGCAGCTTGCCCGGTTGTTTCTGGCAATTTTTGTTTTGATCGGTGTGGCTCCTTTTTTACGCAAGCGTATCATCGGTTATATCGATTATCTCATGTCATTGCGTCGCTCCTCGGCTCAGGGTTCATCCGAATATGTCTATAGCCTCGAAGTAGCAGGGCAGCACAATACGCGTCTTGAGGGCGTCGATTATATGGTTTTTGTCCAACTTGCCCAGGCTGGGGAAAGGGGGGTTAGTCTCAGAGAATTGAAGCAGCAACTCCATATGGAATCGATGTTGTTGACAGCTGTATTGCAATCACTGAACAAGAAAGGCCTGATCGGGGTAAAGCAGCGATGGCGTTTTCTTCAGCGCTATCTTCTCAGCAGAAAAGGCGTGGGTTATGCCCGTGAACAGGGGGTTATTCTTTAATCAGGACGGCGTCTGGCGGTACGCTAATCGCCGATTGCTGCAGCATCGGGAGTAAAGTGTAGCTGCAGTTGCTTTTCTCATGCAGGAGCTTCAGTTTTTTTTCGCTATGAAATATCCGGCTGTCGTATCGGCGTAACAACAATCCTCTTGCCACAGGCAGGGCACTGATAGATTTCGCAGCCAGTGCAGGCAAAACAGTTGCCGCACAGCCTTTTGAGGCTGTCACGATCATGTTTTTTGGTGCAATGTCGGCAGATGAAGATTTTCATGCTCAAGTCCGGACAGGAACTGGATAAAGTCCTGACAAAAAGCCCCCGACGGATCGGGGGCTTTTTCATTGATGTGGTACCGAAGGCCGGAGTCGAACCGGCACGGCTCGCGCCATCGGTGTTTGAGACCGACGTGTCTACCAATTCCACCACTTCGGCATGGTTCGACGATTATAGTGAGCAGGATTTGTTTGTCAAGAGCCTATGCGCGCGGCAATCCTTTTGTAGATTTGTTTCCAGCATTCTCCTTTTTTGATCTGTTGACCATTGATACTTCTGACCGGAAGGATGTCGATCAGGGAGTTGCAGATAAAAACTTCATCGGCGTTTATGGCATCAGTCAGCGGCAAAGGCTGCTCTGCGCAGGAAATTTGAAGTTCTTGTGTGGCGTCAAGTATCTGTTGGCGCATGATGCCATTCAGAATCAGATTGCCGCGGGCAGGGGTGACAAGCTGGTTGCCGATCACGGCAAAGAGATTGCTGGTGGCGCCTTCCAGAAGGTTGCCGTTTTCATCAATAAAGAGCGCTTCATCGGCCTGTTTGTGGTGGGCGTAGTTGCGGGCGTAGAGGCAGTCAGCGTAATTGCCATGTTTTAACTGCGGTAGATGAGAAAATGGGTTGACGCGCTGGTTGGGTGCCAGGCAGCAGTTGATCCCTTGGGCGCGGCTGTGATCATCAATTTCTATGTAAGGTACGGCAGATATCAGAAACCAGCCCTGATGCGTTTCCGGATACAGCAGGCCGTCGCAGGGTCCGCGACTCAACGTAAGACGGATGCGGCTGGCGGGGTCGGTCAGAGTGGCCGCCAGCGTGACGAATGCTGTTTCAATATCTGTGCGTGGACAGGGGAAACCAAGCAATCGGGCTGCCTGCTCAATCCGATCAAGGTGTTGATTGAGTAACAGAATATGCTGACGGCGGGCCTTCAGGGATTCAAACAGGCTGTCGCCATAAAGAAAAGCCCCATCATTGACGGCAACATGGGCTTCATCGTTGGGGATGAATTTACCGTTGATACAGACCAGCATGGTTCACCTTTCGAGGCTGTGAAGCAGGGAGGACAGGGCTCTGCCTTTGTGCAGGCATTCCTGCCATTCAAGTTCCGGCACAGAGTCGGCGACGATGCCGGCACCGGTCTGATAGCTCAGGTGTTCACCAATGCGCTGAAAACCGCGGATCAGGATGTTCAGATCCATGCTGCCGCAGGCGCTGATGTAACCAGCGCTGCCGGTATAGCTGCCCCGGCCGACCGGTTCAAGTTTATCGATAATTTCCATGCAGCGTTTTTTCGGTACTCCGGTGATGGTACCACCGGGGAAGGTTGCTGTCAGCAGGTCTATGGCCGTACAGTCCTTGCGCAGGATGCCGCGTACATTCGACACAATGTGGGTGACATGGGAATAGCGCTCAAGCACCATCAGTTCATCTACGACCACTGAGCCGCTCCGGCAGACTTTGCCTAAGTCATTGCGTTCCAGATCGAGGAGCATGATGTGTTCTGCCCGTTCTTTGGGGTGGCCGAGAAGTTCGTTGCCTAGCTGATGATCTTCAGGCGGGGTGAAGCCGCGTGGTCTGGTCCCTGCGATGGGGCGGGTCTGGGCGATTCCGTCGTGCAAAGACACCAGGCGTTCTGGTGAGCTGGAGATGATATCGATGCCGGGAAACTGCAGAAGGCACGAAAAGGGGGCCGGATTGATCTGTCGTAGACGCTGATACAGCTCACTTGAGGGGCCTTCTATTGTGGCGTCAAAACGGCAGGACAGGTTGACCTGGTAAATGTCGCCGGCAGCAATATAGTCTTTGGCTCGTTTGACCATGGTAATGAAATCACGCTCGGCTATGACGGCTTTTGGTTCCTGACACAGCCGCAGGTTGGCGACTGGAAGAGCCGTCTGTTGAGAGCGGAGTACCTGTTGCTGCCATGCATCAAGACCAACACTGTCATCAAGGGTGGCGAGGGTCAGTATCTTGTGGTGATGGTCATAGACGGCAGAAATATCTACCCAGGTCAGATGCAAGTCAGCCAGGGGAATGTCCCGTAATGCATGTTGCGGCAACTCTTCGATCTGACCGGCCAGGTCATAGGCAAAAAAACCGAAGAACCCACCGGGAAAAGGTGTTGCCGAATCGCGCGCGCACCGTCGTTGGGCAAGGATTTCGGCCAGAGTCGCCAACGGTTGATCTGATCTGCCGCAGCGTCCGTCAGGATGGTTCCAGTGTAGTTGGTTGTTGATGAGCTGATAATGTTCCTGCCGGCGCAACGGAACGATGGAATAGCGTCCCGTTTTAGGCAGGGGATTGAGGGATTCCAGCAGGCCGGGGCCATCCGGTACGCAGTTCAGGTAGAGGGCCAGCGGGTCGAAGGCCGGCAGGGGAAAGCTCAGAGTTTTCATCGGCAGCACACTGGGGAGGCAGAACAAAAAAGGGTCAGCTTTAACGCTGACCCTTTGGTTCTTATGGTGGAGCTACGCGGGATCGAACCGCGGACCTTTTGACTGCCAGTCAAACGCTCTCCCAACTGAGCTACAGCCCCATTACAGTGCGCGTTTTATAACAAACCCTTTGTTGACCTGTCAACAGGAAAAAACCGATTGATCAGTTGACAAGGGTTCTTGTGGTCTGGATATCTGAATTTGTTCGTGTTAGACTCCGGACGCTGAAAATACGCAATATAATGGCTGCTATGTGCGTCAATAGTGGATGACCCATGAGTCTTTTGCATAATGTACCTTTTTTGCAAAAGACTCACATGTATATATTTTCATCAAAGGCATGCGTATGAGCGAACGCCAAAATCTGTTGCGAAACCTGCCTGCGGTTGATCGCGTGTTGCGTGAGCCGGATATCCAATCGCTGGCCGATCAACTTCCTCCTGCTGTTCTGGCAGAGGCTGTTCAGTCTCGTATCGCCTGCCTGCGACAACAACTGGTAGCCGGTGGTACAGAATCGATTGATAAAACATCACTGACTCCTGCCGCTATAGCGCAATGTGCGGCTATCTATTGTCTAGATATACTCAAGCCTTCGCTACGGAAAGTTATTAACGCGACCGGAACCCTGCTGCACACCAATCTGGGGCGGGCTCCCCTGGCTCCAGAGGCGCTGCGTGCAATTCATGATGTGGCAGCGGGATATTCGACCCTGGAAATGGACATGAGCAATGGCAAGCGGGGGGAGCGTTTCAGTCATGTTGAGAGTTTGCTGTGCCGCTTGACCGGTGCCGAAGCGGCGCTGGTGGTCAATAATAATGCCGGCGCGGTATTGCTGGCGTTGACCGCTCTGGGTCGTGGGCAAGAAGCGATTGTGTCACGGGGTGAACTGGTTGAAATCGGTGGTGCTTTCAGGATTCCGGAGGTCATGGAAGCTGGTGGCGTAAAGCTTCGAGAGGTGGGCAGCACCAATCGCACCCACTTGCGTGACTACGAGAGCGCTATCGGTGAAGAGACTGCCATCCTGCTTAAGGTCCATACCAGCAATTATCGCATTGTCGGCTTTAGTGGCGAAGTGACGTCAGCAGAACTGGTAGAGCTTGGCCGTGAACATCAGTTGGTCGTTATGGAGGATCTTGGCAGTGGCTTGTTGTCCGATTTGAGTTCCTATGGTTTGTGCCCTGAGCCGACGGTCAGCGAGGTCGTCGGTTCCGGAGTTGATGTGGTGACCTTCAGTGGCGACAAGCTGCTGGGGGGCCCTCAGGCCGGCCTGATCGTCGGGCGCAAAGATCTGGTGAGAAAAATCGCCAAACATCCCCTGGCACGGGCCTTGCGTATCGATAAACTCACTCTGGCCGCACTGGAAGCGACCTTGCGGCTGTACTTGCAACCTCACAGGGCGCAGAGTGAAATTCCTGTACTGGCGATGTTTGCGGCTGATCCGCAGAGCCAGAGAGTACGGTGTGAAGACCTATGCCGTCGTTTGCAGGAGCATAATGTGGCGGCCAGGGTAGAGCTGGTAGAAGATGTTTCGCGGGTGGGTGGTGGTGCCATGCCTTTGACCGAACTGCCCGATTGGGCAATCGCCATTTGGCCACACCAGATGAGTGTGACCGAACTGGCAGAACGTTTAAGGGGGTATGTCCCGGCGCTGATAGCGCGCACTCGTCATGATGCCCTGCTAGTGAATCTGCGGGCGGTATTTTCCGCGGAAGATTATTTGCTGACCCGGTTGCTGTTGTCGGCTTTGCAGGGTGAAGATCATTGTTGAATCGACAGGGACATAACATCATCGGAACCGCCGGCCATGTTGATCATGGTAAAACGGCATTGATCAGGGCACTGACAGGTGCCGAAACTGATCGGCTGGCAGAAGAGAAGAAGCGCGGGATTTCCATCGAACTCGGCTTTGCCCGTCTGGATTTGCAGAACGGCCAGATTGCCGGGGTTGTTGATGTGCCGGGTCACGAGAAATTTATTCCCCAGATGCTCAGCGGTATTGCCGGGATTGACCTGGTTCTGCTCGTGGTTGATGCCAACGAAGGCGTAATGCAGCAAACTCGTGAGCACTTGCAGATCATGGAATTGCTCAAACTGCAGAACGGGATTCTGGTGATCTCCAAGTGTGATCTGGTAGAACCTGATTGGCTTGATATTGTCGAAGAGGAAGTGCGTGAACAGGTGGCCGGTACGTTCCTCGAGAGAGCCCCCTGTTGTCGCGTCTCGGCGCTGACCGGGCAAGGTCTGGATGATCTGATGGAGACCATCCGTCAGCAGTTGCGCCGGGTAGAGCCGCGCGATGCCAGTGGTGCTGTGCGGTTGCCGGTTGACCGCTGTTTCAGTATCAGCGGTTTCGGGACCGTGGTCACCGGCACCCTGAACAGTGGTACTATATCGACAGGTGACAGCCTTGAGATTCTGCCGGCGGGGGTGACAGCCAGGGTAAGAGAAGCGCAGGTCCATGACCAGCAGGTGACGCAGGTGTTTGCCGGTCAGCGGGTTGCCCTCAATCTGGCGGGTATTAACCGCGAACAGGTGCCGCGAGGATCGGTTGTAGGAACTCCGGGGTTGTTCCGGGCAACCCAGCGAATCGATGTTCAGATGCAGTTGCTGGCTTCCGCACCCTGGGCTTTGAAGTTCCGTGATCCTGTTCACTTTCATCTGGGCACCGGTCGCAGTGTTGCCCGGGTGGTACTGCTTGACCGGGATGAAATGTTGCCCGGCGCCCGGGCGCTGGTGCAGTTGACACTGGATCAGTCGGTACTGGCCCATCGTGGTGACCGCTTTATTGTACGCTCCTATTCGCCCATGTACACTATCGGCGGTGGGATTGTGGTCGATGCCGAGCCGCAGAAACACAAGCGTTTTCGTCCGGAAGTGACGCAGCGTCTGAACGAACTGGTTTCCGGCGACCTCGGTTTCTGGTTGCAGAAGCTCGATGAGTTACAGCTCGCCCGACTTAAGGAACTTGAAAAACAGACCGGCACCGGCCGTGACCAGCTTCTTCAAGGGCTGGAAAAATTACGCCATCAGGGGCGGGTGGAACTGCTCGCAGAACAGTGGGTCAGTACGGAGCGGCTGCGCAGTTGGAAGCAGCAGCTTCCTGAAATTGTCAGCCACTATCATTCCCAGCATCCGCTGCGTCACGGCATTCCGCGGGCGACACTGCAGGCGCAGATTTCCGACAAGCTGGCCCCGAAGGGGTTTGAGGTGTTGTTGCAATGGGCTTTTGATGGGGGGATTCTGGTGCCGCGTCGTGATCTGCTCGCAACACCGGATTGGCAACCTCAATTACAACCACAACAGGAGCAGATCATGTCCCGTATCGAGGCACATTTTCGTTCAGCGGGGTTTGAGGTGAAAAACAACCAGGAAGTCCTTTTGCAATTGCGCCTGGAGGAGATTGACGCAGAAGCCTATTTTTCCTATCTTTATCTGGAAGAGTTGCTGGTGCGCCTGAATCAGGAAAACTCCCTCCACGCTGAGCACTACCGCAAGGCTCAAAAGCTGTTGTCCGGACACTTCAAGAAACAGCCAACCCTGACCCTGGCGGAATTCCGTGATCAGCTCGGTAGCGGGCGCAAGCTTACGCAGGCGTTACTGGAGCTGTTTGACAGTTACAAATACACCCGTCGGGTAGATGATCACCGTATTGCCTGGCAGTTGCCTGAAGTATAGGTCCTTGGTAGTGGGTAGTTGATAGTGGATAGAACCGAAATAATTAAAGGGATGAGAATGAGTATTCGACTGACCTCGTTGTCGCGCAGCTCTGGTTGAGCGGCAAAGATTGGTCCTGAGACCCTGACCCAGGTACTGAGTCAGCTTCCCAAGAGTGAAGATCCTGCATTACTGTCACAGGAAATTCCGTTCGCCGACGCGGCTATTTATCGTCTCAGTGAGTCACTGGCACTGGTGCAATCTGTCGACTTTTTTACCCCGGTGGTTGATGATCCCTATCGTTATGGTCAGATCGCCGCCGCCAACTCCCTCTCCGATTTGTATGCAATGGGCGCCAGGCCTCTTACAGCGCTGAATATCGTCTGTTTTCCCGTTAATTGCCTGGATGAAAATGTGCTTGTGCGGATGCTGTGCGGCGGAGCCGAGCGTGTTCACGCCGCAGGTGCGGTCGTGGCCGGAGGGCATTCAATCGAGGATGATGAACCCAAATATGGGCTGAGTGTGACCGGTACCGTTGACCCGCGTCTTATGATAACAACCTGCGGCGCCAGACCGGGAGATCAGCTCCTGCTGACCAAACCATTGGGTACCGGTTTGTTGACAACGGCTCTGAAGGGAGAGGTGCTTACAGAAAAAAATGTTGCTGAGGCCATCGCCGGCATGGTGGCGCTCAACAAGGAAGCTGCAGAAGTCATGATGGAGATCGGCGTGTCGGCTTCGACTGATATCACCGGATTTGGTTTGATCGGCCATGCGGCAGAAATGGCCGCAGCGAGTCAGGTTGGTTTTCGCCTCTTCATGTCGCGCCTGCCTTCTTATCCTCATGCTTTGGAGATGGCGGAAATCGGGCTGGTGCCGGCCGGTTCCCACCGCAATCAGAAATTCTATCTGCCCCGCTGTCGTCAGTCGCGCCCGGTCGATCCACTGCTGATCGATCTGCTGTGCGATCCGCAGACATCCGGAGGACTGTTGCTGGCCCTTGCTCCAGAGAAACTGGGGCAGTGTCTGGAAAAATTGCAGCAGCGCGGGGTAAATGCGTGTCATATCGGTGAAGTTATTGATCATGCTGCTGGATCAATAGAGCTGGAGGCCTGATGATCCTGGGGCTGGGAATCTGGGAACTGGTGCTGCTGGGAGGGGTGTTCATAGCCTTGTTCGGGCTGGGCCGGGTGCCTCAAGTTGCTCGTGAGCTGGGGCGCGTCCATGGTCTGATTCAGCGGATTCGGGGGTTGTTGCGTAACCCGTTCAGGTTGTTTTGAACGTTGCTTTTAGTAGACAACCTTGGCGAACTGAGACTGAGCTGAAGCGGCCAGAGCATCAGATAAGGTATAGATTTCATGTGCTTCCAGCAGTGGGATCAGCTTAAGAAGGACCTCGGCGGTAACAATGGAATCCCCAAGGGCAGTATGGCGCCCGACGATAGTGACATTGAAGCGTTTGGCCAGGTCATCAAGGGAGTGGTTGTCCTGGTTGGGGTGCACGATAGAAGAGAGCAGCAGGGTATCCAGCACCGGATGGGTGAAGGTGATGCCGGTGCGTTCTTCTAGGATCTGCAAAAAACGCATATCAAATGCGGCGTTGTGGGCGACAAGTACGGAGTTTTCAGCAAACTTGTGGAAGTGCGGAAGGACTTTGTCGATCGTCGGCTGACCTTTTAGAAGGTGGGGTTGGATGCCGTGGATAGCAACCGATTCAGGTGGCACAAAGCGTTTAGGATCGACCAGTTGATCGATCACTTCACGATAAAGAATCTGGCCATTGACAATCCTGATAGCTCCCAGTTGGATAATCTCATCGCCTTGTGACGGGTGGAGCCCCGTTGTTTCTGTATCAAAAACAACATAGGTCAGTTTTTTCAATGGTGTCAGCCCCAACTCTTCCCATACTTCACCGCGATTAAACAAATCAAACTCATACGATATCGGCCGGTGTTCAATCTCACTCTGGAGTGAAAGACGACATTCCTGATCAACTGGTGGCAGGGTAATCAGGATGCCGCAGGCTTGTTTGTCTTCGTCGTGGAGAGGGGTGATGGTGCCGCCGGAGTTTTCTATGGTATCGGTGAAGCTCAGCAGGTTGCCTTTAGTGTCGGCGATCAGGGGGATTTGTTGCCAGTCTTCGAGCAGGGCGGGATCAGCCTGTTGCCCCGGCCAGGAAACGGTTATTTCTATTTGCTGGTCTTCATTGATGGTCAAGGTCAGAAGGATTTCGTTGATATTGGAATGAGTATCGAGCTGCCCGGCCAAATGGGACAGGGACTGGACCATAGAGTAGCTGTCGATCTCCAGCCATATGCCTTGTGGAGCGAGATTGATTACCTGAATTTCGAAACGCTCCGATATGTTCTGGCCGATGACCTCCAACAGGTTTTCCGCCAGGACGTTTTCAGTTTTACTTAAGGCATGCAGATGCAGAGCGTAGTTGGCGCGCGCTTCCTGGATCTTGCCCTGTAGCGATTTCGAGGCGCGGTCGATTATATTGCGGTATTCCTGCAATTGTTCCGGATCGTGCCGGGGTTTGGAAAGTATGGTTGTGATCGAATCGCGGATATCTTCAAGGTCTTTTTGCTGATCATCTATCAGCGATTGAATCAGGATGTCGCGACGGCTGTCAGCCTCAATCTGTCGCGTCATGTCCTCAAGGGTCAGGACGAATCCTGAGATAACCCTTTTGCCTTCCTGATCAAGAAAAAACGGAGCCATGTTAACTCGTAGACAGACGCCGTTGCGCAGAGTCATCATTGAGTTGTTGATCAGCTTGGAGTGACCGGTAGCGTGGCAACGATTCAGCATTTCCAGCCCATGTACGATCTGGTCGCGCTCCAGAATGCTGAAGATGGAACGGCCAAGACCAAGCAACCCATGCGGTTTCTCCTTCTGATCGCCGGGGTCGCCAGTGCCATTGCTATTGCTGTTGTTGTTAATCAACTCTTGCGCCTGCTGGTTGTAAAGAAGTACCTGCCCATCACTGTTGCATACAATAACGCCGTGGGGCAGCTCAGACATCAACGCAGCGAGGCGAGTCCGTTCTTCATTAACGGCGGCCTGGGCTACAGCAATACGACCGTCGACATTTTTTTGCAGCTCGGCATAGGCGTCAGCAAACTGATTAATAATTGCTGCTAAATATTCAATTTCTTTCGAGGCGTTTTTCAGTTCAATCCGGTGGTCAGGGTTAACCGTGGTGATGATGCGCGAGCTTTCGGCCATTTTGAGGATCGGCATGATGTAATCGTTAAACAGTAGATTGATCAGAGCGCCGATAATAAAGAGGATAGTGATAGTGCCCAGCAGCGGAAAAGGGATCAGCTTGGTCAGCATCTCCTGCAATGCCAACTGCTGAGATTCGTTGAGACTGGCCCAGGAACCAAGGACGCTGGCTGCCATAATGCTGATGACAGCAAAATAGATGGCAACAAGGAATATCCAGTATTTAAAACTTGGTTTCATGGATACAAAAAAAGCCCCGAAGCAAGGGTCGTAACGACTGTCTGGAATCAGCAGATTTGTTGAACTGAAGTCACATGAACATGAGATAAATGAGAAAATATCACGTGAATCAGGGTTTCATCTGTCTATTTAAAGGCCTGTTTGCTGCCCGCAATGGAATATAAGACAAAATATACTATATGGCAAACATTGTTGTATTGAAATCTATTCCGACCCTTAAAAAAATGAAGGCCACAACCATGTTGGTGAGGTTGCGGCCTTTGTGGGAAACACTGTTATTTTAGCATGCCAGCCGCTTAAGGGCCTCCAGATACTTTTCGCCGGTTTTACGGACAATATCTTCCGGTAGTTTGGGTGGCGGTGCCTGCTTGCCCCAGTCGAGCGTTTCCAGATAGTCGCGTAAAAACTGTTTATCGAAGCTTGGCTGGGCTCTTCCCGGAGCGTAGAGATCTTTGGGCCAGAAGCGCGAGGAGTCAGGGGTTAATGCCTCATCAATCCAGATCAGTTTGCCATTGTAAATGCCGAATTCAAACTTGGTGTCCGCAATGATGATTCCTTTTTCGTCAGCAACCTTTCTAGCCCGTTCGTAGATGGCGATGCTGATGTCGCGAACCTGTTCGGCTGTTTCTTTACCGCAGAGTTCAGCCGCCTGTTCGAAGGAGATGTTTTCGTCATGCTCACCGAGCTCTGCCTTGGTCGATGGCGTAAAAAGAGTTTCAGGTAGCTTATCGCTTTCCAGCAAACCAGAGGGCAGGGGGATACTGCAGACCGAGCCAAGTTTCCGGTATTCCTTCCAGCCGCTGCCGGAGAGATAGCCACGCACGATACACTCAATGGTAAGGGGTTGTGCTTTGCGGGCCAGCATGCTGCGCCCTTCGAGTTGATCGCGGTACTGATGGGTAATAGCAGGAAAGTCGTCAATATTGGTCGAGACCAGGTGATTGGGAATCAGGTCAGTCATCTGATCAAACCAGAAGCGTGAAATCTGAGTCAGAACGTATCCTTTTTGCGGGATACCCTCGTCCATCACGACGTCAAAGGCGGAGATGCGGTCTGTAGCGACAATCAGGAGATGCTCTCCCAGATCGTAGATATCGCGAACCTTGCCACGGTTGACGAGTTTCAGATCCGGACAGTTTGTTGTGGTGATGACGGGTGTCATGGCGGTGATCCTTTAATTCTGGAAAGCGGTTATAAGTTCCGGTGGTATGATTTCGATGCGCGCCTGCTGATAAAGCTCGTCGAGTTTGTCTGACACGGCCTGTTCTTTTTTCTCCTGTAACAGACGTTCACGTAATTGGCTCATGGCAGCGTCGTTAAGGGTGGATATGTCAGCCCGTGTGGCTCCGCTGAGAGCGGCCACCAGATAACGGTCGCCGAAAGTAAGGATTTTATCGATTAATGGGTCTTCTTCAGTGAGCTCAAAGGCTGCTTCTGCCAATTCCTGAGAAGATCCGATCCGGGGGATGAAGTATCCAGAGCTGCGGCTGAAATCACCAGTATTTTCGAGATTCAAGTCGAGTTCTGCGGCGGCAACAGCAAGGTTCTGCTGCTCGTGAGCGCGCTCCAGAAGCTTTTCAGCCAGGTCGCGAGCAAGAGTTTGAGCCTGTTCTTGCCGGTAAGCACTTTCGACGGCAGACTGTACTTCGGCCAGCTCCGGCAGGCGGCTGGGCTGCCGATCTTTAAGGCTGATCAGAAGCACACCGCTGGTCGTGATGATTGGGCGTGCCAGTTCACCAGCCTCGAGAGCGAAGGCAGCAGTGGAAACTTCCGGAGAACGACCAAGTCCATTGATCGGTTCGTTGGCAGCAAACAAGCCGGTTTCCTTGATGCCGAGATTGTTTGCTGCGGCCGCTTCCTCGAGATCACCGGTGCGACGGTTGATGTTGAAGGCATCCATCGCCTTTTCGTAGGCAAGCTGTCGCGATCTTTCGATGGTCAGTCCCGCCTTTACCGTATCGATAACTTCAACCAGAGGTTTGAACCCCGGGGCAATATAATCGTCAACCTTGATAATATGAAAACCAAAAGCGGTCTGTACAACGTCACTGATCTGGCCCGGGCGCAACGCAAAGGCAGCAGCTTCAAATTCATCAACCATCATCCCGCGGCCAAAATAGCCGAGATTGCCACCATCGACAGCACTGGCAGTATCGTCTGAGTGCAGTTTGGCCATTTGAGCGAAGTCGGCTCCATCACGCAGTTGCTGTCTGATGTCTTGAGCCAGTTGGCGTCGCATTCTGACAGTGTCGGGATCGCTGTCTTCGGCGACTCGCAGAAGGATGTGTGAGGCCTTGACCTGTTCCTCAACGTCAAACAGTTCGAGGTTGCGGCGATAATAACGCTCCATATCAGCTTCACTGAAGGTTGTAATGTCCGCTTCGTACCGGGCGGGATCAAACAATAGATAGCGCAACGAGACGCGCTCGGGAATTCTGAACATCTCTTTGTTGGCATTGAAGAATTCGTCGAGGGCAGCGTCCGTGACTTCGACTTTAGATTCAACCAGCGCCGCTGTCAGCCAGACATAATCAAGGCTGATCTGATCATTTTGCCGATGGAAGTAATCAACAACTTCCTCCTCAGTGACGCTGATATTCCGTTGCAGGTGCTCGCGTGCCTTCTGGCTCAGCAACTCGCGCCGCTGAGCTTCTTCAAACTGCTCCGGCGACATGCGTTGATAGCTGAGTACTTCAATATAGCGGTCACGATTGAACTGGCCGTTGATCTGAAAGGCGTCATAGGTGGCGATACTGTTGACCAGTTCCTGGTTGCTGACACGCAGGTTGAGGCTTCTGGCATGCTGGAGCAGTAACTGTTCTTCAATCAGTTGCTGCAGAGCCTGACGGGGCAGGTTCAGTTGTTGCTGAAGGTTTGCGTCAAAAGCATTCTGGTAAATACTCTGATACAGATTATATAGATTGCTGTGAACAATCTGATAGTCCGAGTAGCTGATGACATCACCATTGACTCTGGCCGCAATATCTCCTCCGCGACCTGTACGCTGGTCGGTCGGTGCGGTCAGCATGGTATAGCCGATGACAAAACTTAAGATAATAATGGCAAAGGCAATTTTGATCAGAAAGGACTTCTTTTTGGACCTGACAATATCAAGCATTGTTTTTGGTGCTCCTTCAGCAGTATTTTAGGGGTATTGCTGTGAAAACAAAGACCGTACATTAGACCATAAATTTGCCCGAATGCAACGAAATTTTTGCTGTCATAATCCTTGCTTAATGAAACCTGTTTTGCTAGAGTAGCTTGGTTTTTCAACGGGTTCTCTGGCTTGATTTTTCTCTGCGCTGTGCGCTTACAGGATGATATATGTTCAATATTTTTGATGCGTTCCTGGGGTTGTTTTCCAATGATCTGGCTATTGATCTGGGTACTGCCAATACCCTGGTTTACATGCGTGGCAAGGGAGTTGTGGTCAGCGAACCTTCCGTCGTCGCTGTACAGACCGGTGCTGCGGGACAGCGCCGGGTACTGGCTGTCGGCACGGATGCCAAGGAGATGCTTGGTCGTACTCCCGGCAGTATTGTTGCTATCAGGCCGATGAAAGACGGCGTTATTGCTGACTTTGACTACGCCGAAGAGATGTTGCGTTATTTTATCCGCAAGGTCCACAACCGCAAAAATCTGGTGCGTCCACGAATTGTTATCTGTGTGCCTTCAGGAATTACTCAAGTGGAAAAACGCGCTGTGCGTGAGTCAGCCGAGTCGGCAGGCGCACGCGAGGTGTATCTGATTGAGGAACCGATGGCTGCCGCTATTGGTGCCGGGCTCCCAATCACCGAAGCTTCGGGGAATCTTATTGTCGACATCGGTGGCGGAACAACCGAAGTTGCTGTTATCTCACTGGCCGGTATTGTCTATGCGCAGAGTGTCCGGGTCGGTGGAGACAAGCTTGATGATGCTATTGTTCAATATATCAAGCGCAAATACAATCTGCTGATTGGTGAGCGCACGGCAGAAATGGTCAAGATCGGTATCGGTAATGTTTATTCTGACGGTGGTGACACCGCAACAATGGATGTCAAAGGACGCGACCTGGTCAGCGGTATTCCCAAAACCCTGACAGTCAATTCTGATGAGATTCGTGAAGCCATGTCAGAGCCGATCAGCACCATTATAGAAGCGGTCAGGATCACCCTGGAACGCACACCACCGGAATTGGCAGCGGACATTGTTGATAAGGGGATTGTCCTCGCCGGAGGCGGAGCATATCTGAAAAACCTTGATCTGCTGCTACGCGAAGAAACCGGCTTGCCGGTTTTGATTGCAGAGGATCCTCTTTCCTGCGTCGTACTAGGTTCAGGTGCTGTTCTTGATCAGCTCGATCTGCTCAGACAGGTTTCGGTATCTTCCTGAGCACTGTTGAGTCTCATGCTGAAGATTGTACTCGCTGGGAGGGTCGATGGATCCTCCCAGTCTGTTTTCAGCTTGATGCAATCTTTTCCATCTAGTGTTCATCCGGAAGCACTGGATGAACATAATGCAGTTTCCGAACTGGAAATGGTTGTTTTCCGGACGGAAACCATCTAGGTTGTCGGATGCGTGATCTGCTGAGTCGCTACCGGTTTTCTCTGCTGGCAATGGTCGTATTGCTCGCTTCACTGATTCTCTATTCCTATAATATTCGACAAAAATCTACCACAACATTTTTTGAACGTGCTGTTTTGTCCGTTGTCGCCCCCTTTCAGTTGGGTATAGACAGTACTGCGACAGCCGTCATGGCAGCATGGAATGACTATCTGTGGTTGATTGAGACGCGCCGGCGCAATGTTCAGCTCGAAACAGAAAACCGGGAATTGCGCGCCCGCCTTGAGCTGCTCGACGAAATATCATTGCAGAACCAGCGCTTGCGTAAACTCCTTGCTTTCGTTGATGATCTTGATCGCGCCGCCCTGCCGGCTCTGGTTATTGGCGAAGATGTGACCCCCTGGTCGCGCACGATTGTTATCAACAAGGGGACCAGATCTGGCTTGCGTCAGGGGTTGGCCGTTGTCGCCTCTGAAGGAGTAGTCGGGCGAGTGATTAAAACCTCCGCTCACAGTTCGCGCGTGCTGCTGATTACCGACCCATCGTCAGCAGTGGCGACCCTTGTTCAGCGTACCCGGTCGCGCGGGGTTTCACGAGGACGTGGCGATCGATTGACAGTGGAGTATGTGGAGCAGGATGCAGATATTCAAAAAGGTGATCTGCTCGTGACTTCCGGTATGGGGGGCATTTTTCCCAAGGGTCTCCCACTGGGGCGAGTGGTCGCTGTCCAGCAGGATCATTTTGACCTGTTTCAGCGCATCGAGGCTGCTCCTTCTGCGGACTTCAGTCGTCTCGAAGAGGTGCTCGTCATTCTGGGTGATGACCGATGAGACACTGCCTTGTCTATATTGCTATTGCAATTGTTTTCCTGCTGTTGCAGGGCACGTTTTTGCCGTTGATGCTGACACCTCAATGGCGTCCCAACATCATCCTGATTCTGGTGCTGATTCTTGGAGTCAGGGAAAAGCCGTTACCGGCCATGATGACGGTTCTCCTCATCGGAGCCTTGCAGGACAGCCTCGGCGGAACGACAGTAGGGCTTCATATTTCTGTCTGTCTGGCCGTTTTTATACTGACCCGACTGACGGCCGAAAGACTTAATGTTGAAAGTCCGGCGTTGCTTGTGCTGATGCTCATCGGCGCCAACCTGACTTATGGGTTGCTGGTTGCTTTTATCATGACGACCTTTGCCGAGATGGGAACGATACTTTATCTGCTGGTGACAGCTCTGCCCCAGCAGACGCTGAGCACACTCTTTGTGTTTTTCGTGCTGATGGTATTGCTTCCCGGCTGGTTGCTTAGTGGTACAACACAGACAGACAAAAACGGCCGACTTTATCGCGGAGAGCAATCGTGACGTTGAAGATTAAATGGACGGATCTTCCCAGTGTGCAACGGCGCTTTGTTCTTTATACTCTGGCCGCGACACTGGTGTTCTTGTTGCTGTTACTGCGTCTTTGGTATCTGCAGGTGATCAGTTACGAAGAATTGTTCGAGCGTTCAGTGCGTAACCGTACCCGCATGTTGATAACTGAGGCACCGCGAGGACCGGTTTATGACCGCAACGGAATGCTGCTGGTTGATAACCGCCCAGCGTTCCAGATATCGGTGATGAGGCAGGATATCGTCAATCGTGACGAGCTTTTTCAGCGCCTGTCTGTGCTGCTGGATGTTGATGTCGACAGTCTTGTCATGCGCTGGCAGGAGGGTTTGCGTCTGCCGGCCTATCGCCCTGTTCCGTTGGTGATTGATGTTGATCGTGAACTGGTAGAACTGGTTCAGGAAAACAGTATCGATCTGCCCGGTGTACTGATCGAAGTGCGACCGGTTCGGGATTATCCTGACCCCGATGCTGTAGCTCACGTGATCGGTTATCTTGGTGAAATAACCGAGCAGGAACTGAGAAATTCTCGGCCCGGCGCATATCGCGGCGGTGATCTGGTCGGCAAGATGGCTCTGGAGAGGGCCTATGAAGAGTCTCTGAAAGGGGACAAAGGGCAACAGCTGATTGAAGTTGATGTGCAGGGCCGCCTTTTGCGCATGCTTCAGACGCAGGCCGCTGAGCCGGGTAGCAAGGTTTATCTCACTATTGATCTGGAACTGCAACAGGCCGCAATAGAAGCTTTTGGTGATCGTGCCGGGGCAGCAGTGGCCCTTGATGTTCATTCCGGTGAAGTGTTGGCAATGGTCAGCCTGCCGACTTACAACCCGGCTCAGTTTGCCCGAGGTATCAGCGCTGATGAATGGCGCGCCTTGACAGGGGACCGGCGCAATCCGTTGCAGAACAAGGCAATCACTGCTCTTTATCCGCCCGCATCGACCTTTAAAATGCTGGTTGCCCTGGCTGCCATGCGTGCAGGCATTGCCACGGCAGACCGGGTTATTCAATGCGATGGCGCTCTGGTTGTGGGAGACTCGCGCTTTCGTTGCTGGAAGCGTGAAGGACATGGCGCCACCAACCTGAAAAAGGCGTTACGGGAAAGTTGTGATGTCTGGTTTTATCAGGTTGGACTGGAACTCGGTATTGACAGACTGGCAGCTGCGGCGGAGGAGTTCGGTCTCGGATCAACCCTGGGCTTTTCCCTTCCCGGTGAGCGCGCCGGAACGATGCCGTCACGCGAATGGAAGCGTCTTCAGTTCAATCAGCCCTGGTATGCCGGCGAAACTGTTATCGCTGCCATCGGACAGGGATATGTGTTGACTACCCCGCTCCAGTTAGCCGTTATGACCGCCGCCATGGTTAATGGCGGGAAGGTGCTCAAACCGCAGATTGTTGATCGTATTGAAGACTGGGATGGTTATCAGACCCGCCTGTTCGAACCGCAACTGATCCGTCAGCTCGATTATACTCCCGAGCAGTTGCGGATGATCGATGACGGGATGGTGGCAGTTGTCAATGAGTTGCGTGGTACCGGTCGCCGGGCTCACCTGGACGAGATCAAGATTGGCGGTAAAACCGGCACGTCGCAGGTTATCCGGCGTTTAAGTGACGAAGAAGAAGAATTGCTTACCGGCGATGAATACATTCCTTATCGACATCGTTCCCATGCTCTGTTTGTTGCCTACGCTCCGGCAGAAGATCCGCAGATTGCTGTGGCTGTTGTTGTTGAACACGGACAGTCGGGAGGGCAGGTAGCGGCCCCCATCGCCCGGGATATGATCAGTCGCTATTTCGAGCATAAAGATGAATAGGGGAGCAATCGATGTTTGATCGTCGACTGATATATCATTTTGAGTGGGTTCTGCTGTTGACCGTGTTGCTGCTTGCCGGCATTGGTATCATCAACCTGTACAGCGCCACAGCGAACTGGACCTACGGAGCCCCGCCGCTGTATATAAAACAGCTTGTCTGGCTCGGCAGCGGCCTGGTTGTTGCGCTGCTGGTCTGCCTGTTTGACTATCGTCACCTGCAATATCTGGCTGTTCACAGTTATCTGGTTGGCGTTGGTCTGCTGATCGCTGTAGCCTTGCTCGGGCATACCACCATGGGGGCGACACGCTGGATTCATCTGGGCTTTATCAACGTGCAGCCAAGTGAAGTCATTAAGGTGGCCATCATTCTGCTCTTCGCGCGACTTCTGTCAAAAACGGCATCACCGCAGGGTTTCGGCATGAAGGACCTGTGGCGCCCGTTCCTGTGGCTGCTGCTGCCGACCGTGCTGATTCTCAAACAGCCTGATCTGGGGACGTCGGTGATGGTGGTGCTCATCGCGTTATCCATGCTGATGTTCGCAGGATTGCGGCGCGCCACGACAATCTGGCTTTCTTTGCTTGCCCTGGTGACGCTGGTCATGAGCTGGTTTGGTCTGCATGATTATCAACGTGCCCGGGTGAGGACTTTTTTAAACCCCGAGGCGGATCCATTGGGTAGCGGCTACCATATTATCCAGTCAAAAATTGCCGTCGGTAGCGGTGGTCTGTTCGGTAAGGGGTTTCTGGAGGGGACCCAGGCCCAATTGTCTTTTCTTCCTGAACGGCACACCGATTTTGCTTTTTCTGTTTTTGCCGAAGAGTGGGGTTTTGTCGGCTGCCTGCTGCTGCTGCTGCTCTATCTGTTTCTCGTCGCCTGGGGGATGTACATAGCACGTCAGGCCAGTGATCAGTTCGGGCTTTTTCTCGCTGTCGGGGTGACAGCCATGTTCTTCTGGCACATTGTTGTAAATCTGGCCATGGTGATCGGATTGCTCCCGGTGGTGGGGGTGCCGCTACCGTTTTTTTCCTACGGTGGCACGAGTATGGTCACCATGATGATCGGGGTGGGGTTATTGATGAATGTTAGTATGCGGCGTTTCATGTTCTGATGGCGTCGCAAAAACTCACCAACTGCTGCGCTGCTGCCATCATTTTACTGCTTCAACGTACAAAGTTAAGCCTCATAGATCGACAATTGCGCGCCTTGCCTCTGCCGTTTTTTGCTTACTGACCCGGTGTTTAAATATCTGAATCCTGCGTTGGTGTAGGGGCGCGATGAATCGCGCCCCTACGGTTTCCTTGCGTAAGCATCTTGCTTGTGCGGCGTAAAATGCTACACCTCCGCGCAAATCCTTGACTTCCTTGACCTTGCGAAAAGTTGCTCGTTTCTACCCGAAAAAACATTACGCCGTTGAACAAGCTTACGTGAGTGCTAGCTCTTATTCCGCAACTGCTTTAGATGTTCAAGCCGTTCGCCGATAAGCTTTTCATAGCCACGATCGGTTGGTTGATAATATTGCTGGCCGGCCAGACAATCGGGAAGATGCTGCTGATCACTCACGGCAGCGGCAAAGTCATGGGCGTATTGATAGCCTTTGCCATAGTCGAGGGATTTCATCAGTGAGGTTGGTGCATTGCGCAGGTGCTTCGGTACCGGCAGTGCCCCCGATTTGCGGACTTCAGCAAGCGCCTTGCCGATGGCCACATAACTGGCGTTGCTTTTGGGAGCGGTCGCCAGGTAAGTGACCGCCTGGGCCAGGCTGATGCGGGCCTCAGGCATACCGACAAAGTGAACGGCTTGTTGACTGGCAATGGCCATTTGCAATGCCCGCGGATCGGCGTTGCCGATATCTTCGGAAGCAAAAATCACCATGCGTCTGACGATGAAGAGTGGCTCTTCTCCGGCTTCAAGCATTCGTGCCAACCAATAGACGGCAGCGTCCGGGTCTGAGCCGCGCAGGCTTTTGATGAAGGCGGAGATGACATTGTAGTGTTCATCGCCCCCTTTGTCATAGCTCAGAGCCCGGGCCTGCAACGCCTCTTCCATCAGGAGCAGATTGATCACCGGCCCGGCTTCCGCCAGAGCGGCATTTTCAAGTGCGCCCAGAGCAATACGCGCATCTCCGGCAGATTTTTCCGTGAGAAAGTCCATTGCCTCAGGGGTTATTGTCAGCTTGCTGGCGGCCAGTCCGTCGGCGCTGTTCAAGGCTCTGTCGACCAGTGCCCTGATGGCGTTGGGGTTCAAGGCTTCAAGAACAAAAACCCGTGATCGTGACAGCAGGGCCGAGTTGATTTCAAAGCTGGGATTTTCGGTCGTGGCGCCGATCAGGATAATGTCGCCGTTTTCAACCGCGGGCAGAAAGGCATCCTGTTGAGCTTTATTGAAACGATGGATTTCGTCAACGAACAATAAGGTTTTGCGCTGGTGGTGAGCGCGTTGTGTACGGGCTTCCGCCATGATTTCGCGAACCTGTTTGAGGTTCCCCATTACTGCGGAGAAAAAAGTGAATCGACTTTGCGTACGCCGGGCAATGAGGTGTCCCAGAGTTGTTTTGCCGGTTCCGGGTGGTCCCCAGAAAATTGCTGAGGTGAGTTGGTCGGTTTCGATCAACTGACGCAGGAGTTTGCCCGGGCCGAGAAGATGCTCCTGGCCGACAAAATCGTCCAGCGTTCGTGGACGCATCCGTTCCGCCAGAGGGGTTAGGCGGTCATTGCGCGTACTTTGTTCAAACAGATCCATGCGGAGCCCCGATTGCCCGTTCATCCGGTAATTCAGGCGCATACTCTAGCATGCTGATGGGCGATTCACAACAACACTAGAAGGTGAATTAGGATAGACTTTGCGCTGGACTTTATGTTAGTTGTCCAAGGTTGGTCATTCTCGGCTTTTGATGTGAAATCAACAGTTTCATGGAAAATAGTGATTATAGAAGGTATTCAATCTGATGCTTAAAAAAATCGGTATTTACGCCAAAAAAAGTCATCCAGAAGTTGAGCAGATTACCATGTTTGCCGCTCAGCGACTTGCCAGTGCGGGCATCGATGTTCTTATCGAAGATGGCCTGGCCGAGCAGATCGGTCAGGTGAACGGTTTTGCCGGAGAGGATATTCCGTCACAGGCCGATATGATTCTGGTTCTTGGTGGAGACGGCACCCTGATTTCGGTAGCCAGGCAGATCGGCGATCGTCAGGTCCCCATTGTCGGGGTCAACCTCGGCCAGCTCGGTTTTTTGACGGAAATTACCCGCGAGGAGCTGCCGGAGATGCTGGACAAGCTCATCGCCGGAGATTACAAGGTGTCGGAACGCATGATGATTGATGCTTTCATTCATCGTGGTGACCAGATTGTCGGAAAATACACGGTGCTCAACGACGCGGTCATCAACAAAGGAGCTCTGGCGCGTATTATTGATATGGAAACCTATGTTGACGGACGTCACTTAAGTACTTACAAGGCAGATGGTCTGATTATTTCCACCCCGACCGGATCGACAGGATACAGCCTTGCTGCCGGAGGCCCGATTATCTATCCCGAGATCAACAGCCTGCTGATTACTCCTATCTGTCCTCATATGCTGACCAACCGTCCGGTTGTAGTCTGGAGCCGATCTATTATCGAGATCGAGGTCAAATTTCAGGAGGACGTGGTGTTTTTTACTGCTGACGGTCAGGTTGGCCACAAGTTGCTCCCCGGTGATCGGGTAGAGGTGCGTCGCTCCGAAACCCGAACCCGCCTGGTCAGCAGTCCATCCCGTGAGTATTTTCAGATCTTGCGCACCAAGTTGAGCTGGGGAGAGCGCTAGCCGATGCAGTTACGGGAGTTTGTTGCCGGATGATGACAGATTTGATCATCAGGAATTTTGCCATTATTGAAAATCTGCATGTCACCTTCGAGCGCGGCTTCACCGTGCTGACCGGTGAAACCGGTGCCGGCAAATCGATCATCATCGATGCGGTCAATCTGCTCCTCGGTGGACGCGCTCGTGGTGATGTTATCCGCACCGGTGCGGAGAGCGCGTCTGTGGAGGCCGTGTTCAGCCTGCCGACAGGTGCTCCGGTAAGGCAACGTCTACGGGACGCAGAGCTGCCGGTTGATGATGAGCTGGTTGTCCGCAGAACCCTTTCCCGGACGGGAAAAAACCGGGCTTTTATCAATGGTTCAGTCGTCTCGGCAAATCAGTTGCGGGAGCTGATTGGTGATTTGGTGAATATCTACGGTCAGCATGAACATCAGACTCTGCAACGGCCGGAGATGCACCTTGCCTTGCTTGATGAATTCGCCGCCTTACCCGCAGATCTCGCAGCCTATCGTTGTATATTCAGAGATTACTGCCAGTTGCAGGATGAACTGGCACGATTCGAAACAGCGTTGCGTGAGCGGCAGCAACGTATCGACTACCTCTCATTTATTCAGCGGGAACTCCACGAAGCTCACCTGCAACCGGGGGAAGATGAAACGCTGGAGCAGGAACGGCGACTGCTGCAGCACGCAGAAAAGTTGACCCTGGCCAGCGCCGGTGGCTATGAAATGCTCTATGGCGGGGAACAGGCTGTCTGTGAACTGGTAGGGGGGCTTGCCGATCAGCTTGCTGATCTGCGCGCTATTGATCCCGCGCTGGGTGAACTTTCAGACAGCTTGCGGGGAAGTCTGTACAATCTCGAAGATATCGCCATGCAATTGCGCGATTACGCCGAAAAACTGGAGTTTGAGCCGCAACGTCAGGAGCAGGTGGAAGAACGCCTCGCCCTGATTGAACGACTGAAGAGGAAATACGCTCCAACGTTGGAAGAACTGATCGTTTTTCTTGGTCGAACCGGACAGGAACTTGAGGACCTGACCGCTGGCGAATCGCGGCGCGAGGACCTGCTAAAGGCCTGTGATGAACAGCATGCGGCCCTGCAGGCGGCAGCAGCAAAACTCACTCATCGGCGGCAACAGGCAGCACAGCAGTTGGCGACCGCAGTTGAACGTCAATTGGCCGATCTGGCCATGCCCGGGGCCAGGTTTCAACTGCGCTTGAGCACCCTCGAAGCACCAGGCCCCGACGGCATGGAGCGGGGTGAATTTTACCTTGCTGCCAATCCGGGTGAGCAGCTACAACCATTATCAAAAATTGCTTCCGGCGGCGAATTGTCGCGTATTATGCTGGCTTTACGCCGCTGTGCGCCGGCAGGTGACGATCTGATCAGCCTGATATTTGATGAGGTTGACGCCGGCATCGGCGGCGCCGCCGCTACCGCGGTCGGGGAAAAAATACGCTGTACCGGTAATGAGTTGCAAGTGCTCTGCGTCACTCATCTACCGCAGGTCGCCGCTTTTGCCGACCAGCATTACCGGGTCACTAAAACAGCTTCCGACAATCGCACCACGACCAGGGTGGAGTGTCTTGATGCCGCTGAACGGGAGCATGAAATAGCACGGATGCTTGGCGGCTCTCATGCCGGTGAACAGGCTCTGGTTCACGCTCGCGAACTGATCAGTCTGTCGCAGCAGCCTGATGGGGCGTTAATATGAAAATTACAGGAGTTACAACATGATCCGTCGTGCCCGAATCCCTGATGCTCGTATTATTCATCAGTTGTTGCTGACGTATGCCAGGGATGGCCAGTTACTTGGGCGCTCTTTGGCCGCTATTTACGACACAATTCGTGATTTTTATGTTTACGAAGAGGATGGGGTCATTCTCGGGATCGGTGCCCTGGCGATCTGCTGGGAAGATCTGGCCGAGGTGCGCTCCCTGGCGGTGGTGCCTGGATATCATGGTAGGGGCATCGGCAGAAAAATTGTTGAAAAGTGCCTCATAGAAGCCCGGGATCTCGGCCTGAAGCGGGTTTTTGCTTTGACCTATCAGCCTGAATTCTTTAAAAAACTTGGGTTCAGTGAGATCGATAAATCAGAATTGCCGCAAAAGGTTTGGGGTGATTGTATCAACTGTGTTAAGTTTCCCGATTGCGATGAACTTGCCCTGGCAATAAATCTCTTGGATTTATAATCGTTCTGTGTTATTAGTTCTTTATAATATTGTTGGGCTCCCGATAAAAAGATGGGCGTAGTCGCAGCAGGGAGAAAAATGGCGAAATATCTTAAATTGATACTGGTTCCTGAATCGGGCCATCGGGTGAAGCCGTTGCGAGTCAGCACGTTTCTGTTTAGCCTGGGTATTTTCTCATTGCTGTGCGGGATTGGTCTGTTTGCTTTTTTCGCCTGGAGTTACGTATCCCACCGCATCGATTACGAGGAATTACAGCGTCTGCGCGTTGAAACCAGTAGCCAGCGGCAGGATGTACAACGGTTGGTACTGGATGTGGAACGCCTGCAGCAGGAGCTGGGCACTCTTGCCATCGCCGAAGCGCGCATACGGCAGTTGGCTAATCTGGAGGACGAGAGGCGACTGATTCCCATCGCCATGGGTGGTCAGCCCGATCCTGCCAGTCACTCCATCGGTGATATCCAGCAACAGATCAATGCTCTGCAGATTGAGATAGAAATGCGCCGGCAGAGCCAGCAAGATGTTCGCAACCTCCTCAACGATCAGATCTCCATCAGTCGTTCGACGCCCAAGGGATGGCCGACCCGGGGCTGGCTGTCCTCATACTTCGGTCAGCGCAAATCCCCCTTCACGGGGCGCACTGTGATGCATGAGGGGCTCGATATTGCCGCCAATACCGGAACTCCGGTTACCGTCACGGCAGACGGTATTGTTGCGCGGGTTGAGTACTCACCAACTTACGGTAATACCGTTGTTGTTGATCACGGGTATGGTTATCAGACCCTGTACGCTCACAACTCCAGAAATCTGGTCAAGGTTGGTCAGCGGGTCAAGCGTGGAGAGCGTATCGCCCAGGTCGGCAACACCGGCATGTCCACCGGACCGCACCTGCATTACGAGGTGCATCTCAACGGGGTTCCCATCAATCCTCGTATTTTCTTATAGTATTCTGATTTAATTGCGCTTTTTATGATTTTTCAAGTGCCTGTCCAGGTCTCATTAGTGCTTGTGAGCCTATCTTTTCCTGTGCTACTATGCCTGCGTTCGTAAGCGGCGTCCTCTCACTTTCCGCACCGTTAAATAATTGTTTTTTTATGCACCATCGAAGGCTTATGGTGTTTATTGGAGTGTTTCCCACCAATGATTCGTGATCTTTTTGTCAAAATCGTCGGCAGCAGGAATGAGCGTAACTTAAAAAAAATGCAGCCGATGGTCGAAAAAATTAACGCCCTTGAACCACAATTCGAGCAGTTGACTGATTCCCAACTACAGAGCAAGACAACCGAGTTTCGACAGCGTCTGGCTCAGGGGGAAGAACTTAATCAGATGCTGCCTGAGGCCTTTGCCGTTGTTCGTGAAGCCAGTAAACGGGTGCTGTCGCTGCGCCATTTTGATGTGCAGTTGATTGGCGGTATGGTGCTCAATGACGGCAGGATAGCTGAAATGAAAACCGGTGAGGGTAAAACGCTGATGGCGACCCTGCCGATTTACCTTAACGCATTAGCCGGCAAAGGAGTTCATGTCGTTACGGTTAACGACTACCTGGCCCGGCGCGATGCGCAGTGGATGGGAACCATCTACCGGTTTCTTGGCTTGAGTGTCGATTGTGTTGTTCATGGGCTCAGCGACGCTCAGCGCAAGGAAGCCTACGCCGCCGACATTACCTACGGTACCAATAACGAATTCGGTTTTGACTATCTGCGCGATAATATGAAGTTTGCTCTGGAGGATTATGTCCAGCGCGATCTGCATTATGCGATTGTCGACGAGGTCGACTCCATTCTTATTGACGAGGCCAGAACGCCTCTGATCATTTCCGGACCGAGCGAATCCTCCAGCGAACTTTATTACAACGTCAATCGGATCATCCCGCGCCTGGAAAAAGGCGAGGTAACCGAGGAACGTGACAGTAAGATCGGCCAGACAATCAAACGTCACACGGGTGATTTTACTGTAGATGAGAAGGCCAAGTCGGCGGCATTGACCGAGCAGGGTGTTGCCAAGGTGGAAAAGCTGCTGAATGTCGAAAATCTCTACGAGCCCGGGAATATCGAACTGGTACATCATGTCAACCAGGCATTAAAAGCCCACGCCTTGTTTGAGCGCGATGTCGACTATGTTGTTAATGATGGTGAAGTTCAGATCGTCGATGAATTTACTGGTCGACTGATGCCGGGGCGGCGCTGGAGTGATGGCTTGCACCAGGCTGTCGAAGCCAAGGAGGGAGTCAAGATCGCCAGTGAGAATCAGACTCTGGCTACCATTACCTTCCAGAATTATTTTCGTATGTATAAAAAACTGGCCGGCATGACCGGTACGGCTGATACCGAAGCTGCCGAGTTTCAGGAAATCTACAAGCTTGAAGTGGTGGTGATGCCCACCAATCGTCCGATGGTGCGGATCGACAAGGCCGACGTTATTTATAAAACCGCGAAGGAAAAGTTTCTCGCCACCATCGAAGATATTGCTGATTGTCACCAGCGTGGCCAGCCGGTTCTGGTCGGTACCATCTCCATAGAAAAATCGGAGCTGCTGGCCGAGTATTTGAAAAAGCGTGGTGTTCCGCATCATGTGCTTAATGCGAAAAAACACGAGCGCGAGGCCTATATTGTCTCCCAGGCAGGGCGCAAGGGATCTGTCACCATTGCCACCAATATGGCCGGACGGGGAACGGATATTGTTTTAGGTGGGAATCCGGAAATGCTGGCACGGAGTGAAGCTGCCGGAGCGGAAGATCCGCAAGCGCGCTTTGAAGAACTTTTCCCCGGCTATGTCGAACGCTGTAACGCCGAACGTGAAGAGGTTCTGGCCGCAGGTGGTCTGTACATCCTTGGTACCGAGCGCCATGAATCACGGCGTATCGACAATCAGTTGCGCGGTCGTGCCGGTCGTCAGGGTGATCCGGGGATGAGCCGGTTTTATTTGAGCCTTGAAGATGATCTGCTCAGAATTTTTGGTTCGCAGCGGGTGGCCTTCGTCATGGATAAGCTCAAAATCCCTGAAGGAGAGCCGATCGAGCATGGAATGATCAGCAAAGCCATTGAAAATGCGCAGCGCAAGGTTGAGGCACATAACTTCGATATCCGCAAGCATCTGATCGAATACGACGATGTCATGAACAAGCAACGTGAGGTGGTGTATACCCAGCGGCGTGAAGTGCTGGCCGGCGAGCAGCTCAAAGATACCTACCTGAGCATCGTTGATGAAACCGTCGAAGACATGATCGCCTCCTTCTGTCCAGACAATACCCCCGCCGGCGAATGGGATTGGGATCGCCTGATCGAAGATTTTTACAATCAGTTTTACTTTATGCCGTCCATCGAATCGATAGATCGTGAAACTGTCGGCCGGCAGGTTCTGGAAGACCACCTCAGGCAACTCGCCCATCAACGATTTGACGAGAAGTCCGAAGAGTTTACCTCGGAGGTGACACAGCAGTTAATGCGTGTTCTGTTGTTGCAGGCTCTTGATTCCCAGTGGAAAGATCATCTGTTGTCTGTTGATCATCTCAAGCAGGGGATCGGCTTGCGCGGTTACGGTCAGAAGAACCCCAAGCAGGAGTACAAGCGCGAGGCCTATGCTCTTTTCGTCGATATGATGGGTCGCGTCCGCCACGAAGTTGTGCAGAAATTTTACCGCATCCAGTTGGCGCGCCAGCAGGATGTTGAGCAGTTGGAAGCGCAGCGGCGGCGGCAAAAAATTATTATGAATCGTTCGGACAACGAGGAACAGGTCAGAACGCCGGTGACGCGTGATGAGGAAAAGATCGGGCGTAACGATCCTTGCCCTTGTGGTAGCGGAAAGAAATATAAAAGATGTTGCGGCGGGTAGTATCCTTTTACGGGTGAGTCCTTGATGATGACAACTGACATAGGGCAGAAAAAACACACAGATATTCCTGCAATTCTGCTGATCAGTGCTGCTCCGCAGATTGTCAAAATGCTTGAGAGTATTTTGACTGAGCTGGATTATCCGCTGTTGCAGCTCAGTGACGGGGCCGGCATTACCGGCATTCTTGATCAACAGGAAGTGGCTCTGGTATTCTGTGATATGTCACTGCCGGATATCGGTGGGATGGACGTATTGCGGATGATCCGTCAGCACAGCCCTGCCGCTCAGGTGGTAATCGTATCGGAGTCGCAGGATTTCAATATGTTGCGTCAAATCATGCGCGAGCGTGCCCTTGATTATTTGACGCAACCTTTTTCCGCCGCCGAAGTTCTCGCCATCGCCAGGCAGGGGATCAGCTCTTATTACCATTTTCTTCACCAGGATCAGGCCCGTCGTGAAGCGCAGCGGCGTATGGCCGATCTGGTGCTGCTCAAAAAAGTCGGTGAAACCGCCAGCACCGGGGGTGATTTACGGCAGTTGTTCGATCAGATTCTTGATTCCATTGTCCAGTCTGCCGGAGTTGAGTTGGCATCCCTGATGTTAATTGAGGATGACGGCATGTTGCATATAGCCTCCGCCCGTGGCCTGGATGCCGATATTGCCAATAGTGTACGGGTGGCCTCAGGTGAGGGGATTTCGGGTCATGTCGTTGCAACCGGGGAGCCGGTACTGATATCAAACATTGAAAAGGATCGTCGTTTCACCGGTTTGAGCGACGGCCATAAGTATAAAAACCAGTCGCTGCTCTCGGTGCCGATATTTATTCGCGAAACTCTGGTCGGGGTTATCAACGTCAACAATAAGTTGTCAGGTGAGCCCTTTGACCTGGAAGACCAGAACCTGCTGGTAACCATTGCCAGCCAGGTGGCCCTGGCAATGGAGAACTTTGATCTTGTTCATCACCTGCGCCGGCAAACGACAATGCTGGAGCGCACCAATGAGGATCTGGTCAAACTCAATCGTGCCCGAACCCGACTGGTCTGCAACCTCTCCCATGAACTGAAAACTCCGCTGACCTCGATCATGGGGTACATTGATCTTTCCCTCTCCTTTTTTGACAAACTCAAGGAGAGCGAATTAAAAGAAAATCTGCATCATGTGCGTGAAGAAGGTCAACGTCTTGAACGTCTGATCACCGGCATGTTGCGTCTTTTTTCTATTGAGTCAGAGCGCGAAATATGGCGTTGGAAAGCTTTTGGCGTTGCCTGGCCGATTGCCGATTCCTTTCAGTATTACAGCTCCAGAATGACCACCCAGGGACTGCAGATCGAAATAGATATTGATGAAGATCTGCCTGATATTTACGCGGATCAGGAAAAGTTCGGAATGGCCTTTAATGCCATGATCGACAACGCCGTCAAGTTCAACCGTCCCGGCGGCCGCTTGCAGGTGTGCGCACGGCTGCGTGAACATGACGGGTTGGAATATGTTTACGTTCAGATTTATAACGATGGACGCAAAGTGCCTGTTGAGGCTCTGGACACTATTTTCAGTTCTTATACGCAACTGGGCAATATCGATACGGAAAAACCGCATGGTGTTGGTATTGGTCTGGCACTCTCCAAAGTTGTTATTGATCGGATGCTCGGTGATGTTTTTCTGGAAGATGTTGCTGATGAGGGCACTAGTTTTGGCATGATGCTGCCCACGGAACAGACCTATAATATCCTGAAGGGGGAATCTTGACAGTGCACGCGCTACCATCCGGATATCGCTTTGCCGCCGTGGCCAGTGGCATCAAAAAATCGAACAAACTGGATATGGCCCTTATTGTATCAGACACACCGGCCCATTGTGCCGGAGTTTTTACGCGCAACCGGGTGATCGCCGCGCCGTTACAGGTTACCCGACCACGTATTGCTGACGGACTCTGCCAGGCGATACTGGTCAACAGTGGGAATGCCAACGCCTGTACCGGCGCTACCGGAATCGCTGTTGCTGAACAGACCGGAGCATTGGCAGCCTCTGCCTTAGGTGTCGAAGATCATCTGGTTGCCCTGGCTTCCACCGGGGTCATTGGCGTGCCCCTGCCTCTGCCTCCTTTCGAGCGCGGCATGGCGCAGTTGGTCGCCGGTTTGAGCACTGATCAGGCTGAAGCGGTAGCCCGAGCGATGATGACGACCGACGCTTTCAGTAAAATAGCCAGTGCAGCGGAGCAGGGTGATGAACCCTATGCGCTGCTTGGGCTTGCCAAAGGTGCGGGCATGATCCACCCCGATATGGCGACCATGCTCTGTTTTGTGATGACGGATGCCCGGTTGGACAGCAGCTTGCTTCAGAAACTTCTCGAGCGCGCTGTCGCTGACAGCTTTAATGCAATCACGGTCGATGGCGATACCTCTACCAATGATACCGTTTTGCTGCTGGCTAATGGCGCTGCCGGTGGTGCACCAATTACCGAAGGAAGTGATGCTGCGGCGGTACTTGAACAGCATTTAAAGCGCATACTACTGGACCTTGCCAAGATGATCGTACGTGACGGTGAGGGCGCTACAAAAATGGTGCACATCAGGGTGACGGGAGCCAATGATGTCGTCGCTGCTCGCACGGCCGCTCGTTCAGTAGCGACCTCTTCGCTGGTAAAGACCGCTTTTTTTGGTGAGGATGCGAACTGGGGAAGAATCATCGCTGCCGTCGGCTATTCCGGGATTGAGCTGAACCAGGAACGCATTGATATCAGCTTTGATGATGTGCCCATCGTCGCCAAAGGTCTGGCCATCGGCCCAGACAGCGAGGTCCGGGCGAGTACGGTACTTAAAAAAGACAGCTTTACCGTGACCATCAATCTGCACATGGGCAATGAGGAAGCCAGCTATTACACCTCTGATCTTAACTACGAATATATCAAAATCAATGCCGACTATCGTACCTGAAGCCGGCTGCCCTGCTGCGCTGGCCGCATTCATCGATCACACTCTGCTGGCCCCCGCAACCACCACTGATCAGATTATTGGTTTATGTGAAGAAGCCGTCGAGTATGGTTTTGCTTCTGTATGTGTTCCGCCGCTGCACGTCGCGCTTGCAGCACAGCGCCTTTATGGTTCCTCTGTCCGGGTTGGTACAGTTGTCGGCTTTCCTTGTGGATACAACATGCTGCGCCAGAAAGTTGTAGAAACCGGCGATCTGCTGGCTGCTGGTGCCGAAGAGATTGATATGGTGATTTCTTTGAGTCATCTGCTTGAAAAACGTCTGGACCTGCTTGAAGAGGAGATTGCTCAGGTGGTGATGGCAGCACATCAGGCACAGGTCAAGGTGATTATTGAATGCTGCTTTCTTCAGTCAGATCAAAAAATCGCCGCAACCAGAACCGCCATTAAAGCCGGTGCCGCCTACGTTAAAACCTCGACGGGATTCGGCCCTTCCGGAGCTACAGTGGATGATGTGCGACTGCTGGCCCAGATAGCCGATGGCAGGATAGGAGTCAAAGCCGCCGGAGGTATTCGAACTCTTGTCGCCTTCCAACAGATGATTGCTGCCGGAGCGACTCGAATCGGCACGAGTTCGGGAGTTCAAATTCTTGACCAGTGGTTGCGTCAGGAAGCTGATTGAGGCTTTATGTTCAAGCGGGCTGTGGTTATTGTTCTGGATGGGGTGGGATGCGGTGCTCTTCCTGATGCTGCCGATTATGGTGATCAGGATGCTGCCACCTTGCAGCATGTTGCCTCTGCAGTGGGTGGTTTGCGCCTGCCGTTGCTGGAGAAACTCGGCCTCGGCTGCATTGTGCCAGTCGCTGGAGTTGCGGCGGTTGATCACCCGCTGGCATGCTGGGGGAAAATGGCAGAACAAAGTGCCGGAAAAGATTCAGTTACCGGTCATTGGGAACTTGCCGGTGTCATTTTAGAAGAGCCTTTTGCAACCTACCCGAACGGCTTTCCGCCGGAAATTATCAACACTTTTACCGCCGTTGCCGGAAGGGAGCCACTTGGCAATATAGCTGCCAGCGGTACCGATATTCTGCGCCAGCTCGGCGAAGAGCACTTGCGCAGCGGACGTCCTATTGTTTATACCAGCACCGATTCGGTATTCCAGATTGCCGCCCACGAAACGATCATGCCGCCGCCGCAACTCTATGAACTATGCCGGTCTACCTATCGGGCCCTGCTGCCTTTTAATCTCTGCCGGGTGATCGCCCGCCCTTTTCTGGGCGATTGCGCGGCCACATTTTATCGCACAGCAGGCAGACATGATTTCCCCTGCACCCCACCTGCCGAGACCCTTCTCGATCTGATGCAGCATCAGGGAATGACAACCTGTGGCATAGGAAAAATAGGCGATCTGTTTGCCGGTACGGGACTGACGCACAATATTCCAACCATCAACAATCAGATGGGTATGGCCGAAATTCTTACAGCACTGGACAGGATTTCGTCCGGTTTGGTGATAGCTAATCTCGTCGATTTTGATATGATCTATGGACATCGTCTGGATGTCGAAGGGTTTGCGGCCGCTCTGGTCGATTTTGATTGTTGGCTGGCGCAGTTGCTTCCACGCTTGTCCTCTGATGATTTATTGCTGATAACGGCGGATCATGGCTGTGATCCCACTACGCCCGGCACAGATCATACGCGCGAGTATGTGCCGTTACTGGCCTTTTCGCCGACTATGGTGCATGCAACGAGCCTTGGAGTACGCCACAGTTTTGCTGATTTGGGTGCTACCCTGGCGGAGAATTTTAAGTTAAGATTACCGGCGGGTGAAAGCTTTTTGACTTCCGTCAGTTCGCGACAAAACGTCGGCTCATCTACTTCGATTTAAAGGGGTCAGTGATGACAAGAAAATTCTTATTGCTGCTTATGTTCTGCTTTTTTGCTGTATCGGTTCAGGCTAATGAGCTGCGGGTAGAGGACGGCACTATTACCACCGCGGTAGAAAACCGGATGCCGGTTGACAGCATAGAAACCTATCCGGCCGATTACGGTAAGCTGTACTGCTTTACCCGTATCATCGGAGCGCAGAAAGAAACATATGTGACCCACGTCTGGTTCTATGAAGATCAGGAAATGGCCAGGGTGTCACTGCCGGTACGATCTGCGGACTGGCGTACTTATTCTTCCAAGAGATTCCTGCCGCAATGGGCCGGAGACTGGTCAGTCGTCATTGAGGATGAGCAAGGTCGATCACTGGCTGAATTGTCGTTTCGACTCGAATAATGTTAATAATTTTAGCAGTCAGGCAGGGTGGGCAGTGCCCACCCTGCAAAGTTGCAGTTGCATAGTGCCTATCCGGGGTTTCCGGATAGGCACTAATTAGTTTCAAATCTGGAAACTGCATTAGTGTTTATCCAGAGTTTCCGAATGGACACTAATTAACCAGTATGGGTTATTTTTTACGGGCAGCGCGCGCTTTGGCCAGATTGTCAGCCAGACCCCGATCAACAGCCATCTGGCGGCGGCTTTCCGAATAGTTCTTGGCCGCCAGTGATTGGCTGCGGGGGATGTCAAAGGCTTTGCGATATTCTCCAGCCGTCATCCCATGACCGGTTTTCAGATGGCGAGAGAGAGTTTTGAAGCCTTTACCGCAGATCATGCAATAGATGGCATCCTTGCCGAAGGCTTTTTTGCGACTGACGACAGGAGCACTTTCGTCTGCTTTTTCCGGCTCGGCCACCTCACCTTTTTCGAGAGCCACCAAGGCTGCATGGACCTCAGTGAGTTCAGCAATCAATTCCTCTTTGGTCATCGGGGTCGTTGATGCGTGTGCGGCTATAATATCGGCTGCCATTTTCATAATTGTCGACATATTCAGTTGTTCCTCCTGTTGTGGTGGTGGTTGATTAAATAAATTGATTAGCATAAGGATGTTTTTCTGATATTTTTACACAGTATCACTGTCGTTGTTTTTACTAGAACATTCTCTGGTAAAAAATCAAGCAGATTTCATAGTAGATGAAATTTTTATAGTTTTTTATTTTTATATATTCTGTTTTTTAAACTGACGGTTCTGTCAATTTACTTTCCTACGAACAATATTGAGGTTATATGTCTATCAGAGAAACACAAGAAAAGAATGAAATTGATTATCTGGCAGAGGGAGCTTGCCGCAGCATAAATAGTAAAGGACGCTTACATCCGGCAACATCATGTTCAATACGCACGCTGTTCCAGCATGATCGTGATCGTATTCTCCATAGTAAGGCATTTCGGCGGCTCAAATATAAAACCCAGGTATTTCTCGCCCCAGAGGGAGATCATTATCGTACCCGGATGACTCATACTCTGGAGGTTTCCCAGGTTGCCAGAACCGTTGCCCGCGCTCTGCGGTTGAATGAAGACTTAACCGAGGCGATCGCGCTTGCTCACGATCTGGGGCACACGCCATTCGGTCATGTTGGTGAGCGGGTTCTTGATCAAATGGTACCGGGTGGTTTTCATCACGCGCAACAAAGTTTACGCGTTGTGGATATTCTTGAAAAGGATGGGGCGGGGTTAAATCTGACGGCTGAAGTGCGTGACGGAATCGTAGGTCATTCCAAGGGGCAGGGTGGTATGTTGTCACTACAATCCGAAAAAAGAGCGCAAACTCTGGAAGGTCAGATCGTGCGATTGGCAGATATCATCGCTTACGTCAGCCATGATCTTGATGATGCTATCCGCGGGGAGATTATTCAGGCAGAGGATGTGCCCGCTGATATCGTTGCGGTTGTCGGCGAGCGCCACTCGAAACGTATCGACAGAATGGTAAAGGATCTGATCGATCATTCAATGCAATCCGGTGGTTTTATTCAGTTGTCGGCGGAAATGGACCAGGCTGTCTGCGCTCTGCGTAGCTGGTTGTTCGAGTATGTCTACCGCGCTCCCCGTGTTCAATCAGAATTTGACAAGGCCTCTGCACTGTTGCGACAGTTGTTTAACTATTTTCACGACAATGAGGAGGTTTTTTTGCAATGCGGCGGGCATCATTACAGCGGTGACAGTTTGGCGGTTTCCATTGCCGATTTTCTTGCCGGCATGACCGATCGCTTTGCCTTGGCTCTCTATCGGCAACTGTTTTTACCACAACCATGGCGGGTTTTATGAGCCATCAAGCCTATCGCAGTTAGCAGCTTGACAGTTTCTAATCTTTGTGTTAGCGTCGCCTAAATTTGTAATAAAAATAAGCAGGTTCAAGCTTCTTGAGGTGTTATGGCAAGTACAACCGGCAAGGTGCTGGTATTTTCATTGGCAGAGATTCGTTTTGTTCTGGATCTGGATCATGTTGTTGAGGTGCTGGAGCAGCTTGAGCCACGTCTTGACCCCAGTCGGAGTGATTTGCGGCAGGGTATTGTTGCTGCCCTTGATTTTCGCCACACAGCCATACCAGCTGTCGATCCAACGTTGAAGCTCGGTCTTGTTTCTGCAACCCGCTACGCTGAAAAGGTCGCACTGGTGCTACGTGGATCGGAAGGGAACTGGGCGGTACTTATCGATCAGATCGAAGGACTTGTGCCGGCTGCCGCGATGGTGCGGGCAACCCTTCCTGCACTGTTTAAAGTGACGCCGGAATATTCCGAGACACAGGTTATGCTGGCGGACGGAGTGCCACTTGTGGTATTTGAACCGGAACGCTTTTATGGAATCAATCAGGATGTCGCATGACAGGTTTTGGTCTGTTTCGCACAAACAGTCTTGACTACGCGATTCCCCTGGCCCGGATTTGCAGAATCGTCCAGGAAAAAAAGGTTTATCAGTTACCCGGGTTACCGGCTGGTATTGATTTTGTTCTGGTCTACAATACTGTTCTGGTGCCGGTCTTGCTTTCGGGTTCTACTGTTGATACGTCCTGGAGCGCAGACATTTCACCTTGTTATGCGCTGGTCGATTCAGAATATGGTCTTTTGGCTTTCGCGACGGAGCCCAATAGTCGTATCGTTGCTGAACACAGAGGGAAGTTGTCTGTTCCGTCCACAAAAGAACAAATCTGGCAGACTGGTACCTTCAGTTACCAGGGGCGAGATTACGAAATACTGGATGTTGATGTATTAGCCACGGAAATAGCCCGGGGGAACGGTTTGAATTGCCTGACACTGTCAGGTATGAGGAGGCTCAATGAAGAAGAAACTGCTGCTGGCCGATGACAGTATCACCATTCAAAAAGTCGTTGGCATTATTTTCGCGCCGGAAGATTATGATCTGCAGATCGCCAGTGACGGTAACAAAGCCTACGAGATGGCGCTGTCACAACAACCCGATCTGGTTATTGCAGATATTGCCATGCCTGGAAAAGACGGTTTTGAGCTCTGTCGAGAAATCAAGAGCAATCCGCTTCTTGCCCAAACTTCAGTGTTGTTGCTCCCTGGAGCCTTCGAAAAGTTCGATGAGGCCAGGGCTGTTGAAGTATGTGCCGACGGCTGGTTGACCAAGCCTTTTGAGTCCCAGGTGTTGCTGGACAAGGTTGCGTCGCTTTCTGACATGCCACCACTACGGCTGGTGTCAGCAGAAGAACCGGTCGTTGAGGCAGATATAACAGACATGGGAGCAGCCGAAGAAGCCCCCGATGAAACAGTGAATACTGTAGAAGAAGACAGCTTCGCTGACCAGGAAGAGCTGGATGAACAGACTGATGACCGGCTAACCGGGGTCGACATTGAAGAGGAGGATGCCAATGACGGCGCCTTATGGGGTGAGGTTTCTTTTGAGGAAGACGACCTCACGCCACAGGATCTGCTTGCTGCCGGAGATCAGGATGACGACGAAGACACCAGGGCTGACTATTCAGAGATGGAAGAATCTCCTGTCGAATCTTCCTCGGAGTTAACTCCGGAGCAACTTGCGCCTTATGTTTCTGCAACCGCGCAAACGGATACTCAGAAGGAGGTCGATGCCCCGCAGTTTGAGCCGATAGAGACTGAAGAGAATCAGGAAGAAGAGAAAGGGTTTGGCTTTATCACCGGTGAAGAACAAGAGCAGGAAGGGTTTGAGCCTGCTGAAGTGGAACCTGTCACTGAGGCCCAACCTGAGGAAGATTCCTCTGCTTTCGAATTTTCCGCAGCGGAAGCTGATGACACTCCAGAGCAGGGTCAAGAGGAAGATGCGGATGAAGTTGTTGAACTGATGGAGGAAGATCTCGATCAGGAGGAAGAACTGGTAGAAGATCCTGATACCTTCATCGATTTGGCCGAAACGGACGAGGCGTTATCGGTAGAAGATTCTGCTGCAGTCTTGTCCCCCTCGGAAGAGGATCCGGAATCCGCTGAACAGGAAGAGATTCTTGATCTTACCGAAGGAGATGTTGTTGCAGATACATCTTATGCAGCATCAGAGCCTTCGGAGGAAGAGGATGACGACGTCATCCTGCTTACGGAACAGGATGACAGTGAAGACGAGGATGTTTTCGATGAAGCCGCTGTGGAGCTGACCGCCCCTGATCAGGAGCCGATGAAAGACAGTGACCATCTTTTCACCGCTGATGAAGACGAGTTCACCAGCACTGAAGCTGAACAGATGGTAGCGCCGGACGCGGGCAGACGTGATGATGATCTGTTTGTCGATGATGACGAAGATGCTCTGTACTCCGATTCCGAAGA
>SLDV01000025.1 GCA_007125165.1 Geobacteraceae bacterium
CGAACAGCAGCCCCCAGGAGATAAATGCGATCTTGTGGTTATACATGCGTCCGGTGAATTTCGGCAGCCAGTAGTGCAGGGCGGCAAAGAAGGCAAAGCCGGTACCGCCGAACATGGTGTAATGGAAATGGCCGACGACGAAGGTGGTATCATGGAGATGGATATCGCTGGCCGCTGCGCCCAGGGCCAGACCGCCAAGGCCACCGATAGCAAACTGGAGGATAAAGGCCAGGGCAAAGAGCATCGGTGGTGCCAGTTCGATGGACCCTTTGTAGAGGGTTGAAATCCAGTTGAAGATTTTGATAGCACTGGGGATGGCAACGATAAAGGTCAGCAGTGAAAAAACCAGAATGGCGAAATCGCTCATGCCACTGGCATACATGTGGTGGGCCCAGACCAGAGAGCCGGCGAAGGCAATGGCAAGGCTCGAGATGGCCATGGCCCAGTAACCGAACAGGGGTTTACGTGAAAAGGTCGGGATGATTTCGGAAATCACGCCCATGGCCGGGAGGATCATGATGTATACTGCCGGGTGGGAGTAGATCCAGAACAGATGCTGAAACAGGATCGGATCGCCACCACTGGCGACATCAAAAAGACCGGCGCCAAAATAACGCTCGAGCATGATCAGCACCAGGGTGATGCCGAGCATCGGTGTCGCCAGTACCTGAATCCAGGCGGTGGCGTAAAGGGTCCAGACGAACAGGGGCAGCCGCCCCCAGGTCATCCCCTCAGCGCGCAGACGGTGAATGGTGGTGACAAAGTTGATCCCGGTCAGAATCGACGAAAAACCGAGCATGAACGCAGCAAAAACTGCGAGGCTGACGTTGGTTGAGGTCTGGGTGCTGAAAGGAACATAGAAGGTCCAGCCGGTATCCGGCGGACCGCCACCGGTAAAGATCGCCAGTACCGCCAGTACCGCACCACTGATATAAAAATACCAGGAGAGCAGGTTGATTTTGGGAAAGGACACATCCCGGGCACCGATCTGGATCGGCAGTAGCAGGTTGCCGAAGGCAGCCGGTATGCTGGGGATAATGAACAGAAAGATCATGATGATGCCGTGGACCGTGAAGGTGGCATTGTAGGTCTGGGCACTCATGATGTGTTGCCCCGGCGCGATCAACTGCAGGCGGATGGCCAGGCCGAGGACGACCGCTACCAAAAACATGGCGGTGATACAGCCCAGATACATCATACCGATGCGTTTATGGTCGGTAGAGAGCAGCCAGCCTAAGACGCCGGAACGCGGGCTCTCAGTGTAAAATCCGGTATTGGTCAATGGCATTTTGGTCATTGTTTTTTCTTTCTACCGCTGAAGATCAGAAACAGAAAAAAGCTGCCGAGGGTCAACAAAATTACGGTACCGCTGACCCGCATCAGATTAAAAACGTAACGACGATTTTCGGCGTCATAGGTAAAGCAGAATTCCAGCGCTCTGCTGATCGGTGTGCTGATACGCCCTTCCGCAGCTTCCAGCAGGGCCATGGTCAGGGTGATGGGTGGAATCGACTGGCCAATCAGGTAGCGAACGATGGTGCCGTCAGAAGCGACGATAAAGCTGGCTGTCGGGTGGACAAAATCAATTCCTTCTTTATAAAAGTAGTAGCCGGCGGAATCGGTAAGCTCGAGGATATTGTCCTGTTCGCCAACCAGAAAGTGCCAGGCTTCAGGGGGGAAGTCGGTTCGTGTCGCTGTAAGAAAGGTGCGTTGGCTGTGAGCCGCCATGGCAACGGTTTCTGTCGGGTCAAAACTCAAGGTGATGACCTGATAATCGCGACCGGGAGTCAGGCGCATCTTCGGCAGGGTCGACGCCAGACCACCGAGCATCACGTTACAGACCGTGCGACAATTATAGAAGACCGGGACAATCAGGGTTGGACGATCGATCAGCTCGGCCAGTTGCACCTCATTACCGTCAGTATCGGTAAAGGTAAGCTCCAGAGGGATTTTCTCTCCCAGTTGCATCTCCAGGGCAACTCGTTGTTCCTGTGCCCAAGCGGGACCAAAGCCAAGCAGAAAGAAGATCAACAGCAATAGAATAACACGCAAGAGCAACTCCTCGATTGTTAAGGGAGGGAAGGCAATGGTGCCGTTGCGCTGATCGAACCGCGCACACCCCGGCAAGTCTACTCAATTGGTAAAGAATTGTAAACACGTGGGGGGGAAAATGAAAAAAATTTCCTTCTGATGTCGTATTGCCTGTTCTGTCAGGCATGCTGCACGAGTATTGCTGACAACGCGGGCAGAACTGTAATAGATTGGAACCATTGACGGGGTAATGGCTCTTTTTGTCGGCGGGGTTGTTTGCTTAAGGGGTGATGCGTGCCTTCTGAAAAGATTACAAGCAGTACTTTCTCAAGCAGATCCTTGCAGTTGACGGTGGTTGTGGGCCTGATTCTGCTGGTGACGGTACTTCACTATCTGACCTCGACCCTGCATGCCCCTTTTCACGACATCTACCGCCGCCTTTACTATCTGCCCATTGTCCTTGGCGGCGTCTGGTTCGGTCTGCGCGGCGGCTTATTGGTTGCCGTGGGCGTGTCGGTGCTGTATCTGCCCCACATGCTCTGGCAGTTGGTTCCTGCCCATGGCAATCTGCTGGAGCAGATACTTGAACTGCTGCTTTATCACCTCGTCGGCGCCGTGACCGGGGTTCTCTCCCAACGAGAGCGTACCCAACAACAGCTCTATCGCCAGACAGCAGAGCGTCTTGAGCGCAGTTACAGGCAGTTAAGGCAGCAGGCCGATGAATTGCTCGCCGCGGAAATGGGGTTGCGGCGCCAAGAGCGTTTGTCGACTCTGGGCGAGATGAGTGCCGGTCTGGCTCATGAGATTCGCAACCCATTAGGGTCGATTCGGATGGCGGCGGAAGTGGTGACCGAAGGATTGTCTAACAATGATCCGCGCTATGAGTTTGGTCAGATACTGCAGAAAGAGGCGCAGCGGCTGAACAATGTGCTGGAGGAGTTTCTTGGTGTCATTCGCGAGCCGCTGGAAGAGACTGAAGAGGTGTCGCTGGCAAAATTATTCGCAGAACTGCAATTACAGTTGTCAGCGGAGGCCAACAAGCACGGCGTCACCATCAGCCTTGATGTTGATGACTCGCGGGTGTGCCTGGTGCTGGCGCCCTTGAAGCAAGCGCTGCTGAATCTGGGTCAAAATGCGCTGCAGGCTATGCCCGGCGGCGGTATCCTGACCATGGCGGCACGGCGGGTGGAAGATCAGATCGAGATTCAGGTCACAGATACGGGGGAGGGAATTGCCGCAGGCGACCTGGAGCAGATTTTTGTGCCCTTTTATACCACGAGAAATGAAGGAACCGGGTTGGGTCTGGCCATCACCCAGCGCCTGATTCAGCGCCTCGGCGGGAAATTGCAGGTTGCCAGTGAGGCTGGCGTCGGGACCACATTTAATGTCTGTCTGCCGTGCAAGAAATGACCTGACAAAAAGTTCAAGGCATGCCCGAGGCACAATCGCTGTCATGCTTCAGGCATGCCTTGGAGTTGAGGAAAAATCAATGACCGGAATGTCCGTACCAGAGCATTTTCCACGACATCATCAGGTCAATCTCTTCTTGTTGGGTCGCGATGATCTCTTCAGCAAGGGCCCTTAGTTCAGGTCGCTGTGATTTTTCCAATGCATCACGAGCCATATCAACCGCGCCTTCATGGTGGGGAACCATGGCCTCAATGAAGCGTAAATCGAATTCCTCATCTCCAGCACCCAGGTCGCCACTCATTTTCATCATGGCAATATACTCTGCTGACATGGGAACCGATGTGCCGGATGCCGGATCGTACATGACCGGATCAGGGCCGGCCTGAGGATACCATGCGTTTCTCCAGCGGTTCATCAGGTCGATTTCGTCAGCTTGTGCTGCGATAATCGCTTCAGCCAGGGCCAGGATTTCTCGGCGCTGTGATTTAGCCAGGGCTTCTTCAGCCATCTCGACGGCACCCTGATGATGAACAATCATGCCATCAATAAAACGCAGATCGTAGGTGTCATCTGCGGGTCCCAGGTCCATGGCGTGATCCATGCCATGGTCCATACCACCCTGACCCATCATACCGTGGTCCATCATGCCTGTGCCTTCTGCTTCGTGACTTTCAGCATGTTCGTTATGGTTTCCGGTACAGGCGTTCAGAAAAAAAACCAAGACCAATA
>SLDV01000030.1 GCA_007125165.1 Geobacteraceae bacterium
TATATAACCCAACTACACGGAATAGCTATGAAATAAGCGTTGCACTGGCCGTTGCAACAGAGGTTGCAAAAATAGCAGACGTGCAACATATGGAATATTATACTAAATATAACAGTGTTATTTTTCACCTCATGAATTAGCGAATTTGACAGGCGCCATAAGGAAAGGCCAAGATTTTATGGGTTGTAATAAAGTAACAGTGTTAGTTTTTTACAGTTTATGATCTTTTCTCTTGCTAGCAGGGGGGAGGGGTTTGGCATATTGACAGCAGAATGAAGCAAATCAAACTCTAGCGCTCGGAAAAACAATGATTCCTGATCAGTTACTTAGTTGATATTAAATTTTTTCATCCAGCGCCAGAGAGTTGTTCTGTCTATGTTCAGAGCAGTTGAGGCTTTACTTTTGTTGCCATTGTATTTTTCAAGGGTTTCGATGATTGCTTCGCGAGACAGGTGTGGATTACTGATAACCCGTTTGCGGCTTGTGCGTGCGAGGGGGTGAGATTTGAGCCGGTCAGAAAAACAGTCGAGCTTGATTTCGTTATATTTGCAGAGAATGACGGTCTGTTCAATCAGATTAAGCAATTCTCTAACGTTGCCGGGATAATCGTGGTTCAGCAGCAATTGCATGGCTTCCGGGCTGAATCCCTTGATGTTTTTATGGTAAAGAGCGTTGAAGCGCTTGAGGAATTTATCTGCCAGCAGCGGAATGTCTTCCGGCCGTTCCCGTAAAGAAGGAATTTCTACTGAAAGCACGTTGATGCGGAAGAACAGATCGCGACGAAACTCTCCCCGCTCAACCATTTTATGCAGGTTTCTATGAGTAGCACCAAGAAAGCGCACATCTGCCTTGACCGGAGTGGAAGATCCCAGGGGCTGGTATTCGTGATTTTCCAGTACACGCAATAGCTTGACCTGGAGTGGTAAAGGCAGATCTCCGAGCTCATCCAAAAACAGGGTGCCACCCTTTGCAGTTTCAAGTCGTCCGGGACGGTTCTCCACGGATCCGGTGTAGGCCCCACGTTTTGATCCGAAGATTTCAGCTTCCAGGAGCGGCTCAGGAAGGGCGCCGCAGTTCACTATGACCAGAGGGCCGTCTTTACGCGGACTGTTTTCATGGATGGCTCTGGCAACCAGCTCTTTCCCGGTTCCACTTTCTCCTTTGATGAGAACTGTTGCATCGCTATTGGCGATGTCGGGGATCATGGCAAACATCTTGTGCATTTTCTTGTTGCGACTCATCAGGTCGCAAAAGGTGAACTTGCTCTCAATCTCCTGCTGTAATGACTGGATTAGAGATTGATCCCGGATGGTTTCAACGCCTCCAATGGGATTGCCGTCCTTGTCGCGCAGGATGTTGGCGCTGATGGCGATAGGAACGATGCGTCCATCTTTTCTTCTTATGTGGACTTCCCGGTCGGTGACCGGCAGTTCAAGTTCCATGGATTCTTTCACAGGGCAGGCGGTGAAGCAGACGTCGGCGTTGAAAACTTCATGACAGTAGCGCCCGATGGCTTCCTCGGCCGGCACGCCGGTTATTGATTCGGCGGCCTTGTTGTACATGGTGATGCGCATATTCTGGTCAACGGTAAAAACACCGTCAGCGACGCTATCAAGGATGGTGCCAATACATTGTTCTTTGATGTCGCTCATAGTTGCCGCCGAGAAGTTAACTTTAAGGGAAGAATGGATCGTTGATCGTTCTCGCAGTCTCAGGCGTGTTGTGGCGTACGCCTGAGACTGCAAAGAGTAAAGACGTTGTTATTTGCTTCTGTTGTATCCCTTTACACCGATGTGACAGGTTGCGCATTGGGTACTTGCCGCAAAAGCCATCTGACCATCATGGCAGGCACCACAGTAAAGTCCATTGTAAAGTGCTTCCATGTTGAAATTGTCAGCCTTCTGGGTTTCCAGGGCTTCCATGGGGAACAGCCCTTCGTGGCAGGATTCGCAGCCAAACATATCGTGACTCTCGTGGCTGAAAATTACGCCCATCACCGGCTCTGTATAGATGATCTCGCCACCCGAAACATTGTGGCAAGAGGTGCAGTCACGATCCGATGGGAACGCCATGGAACCGTCATGACATACTCCACAAAACTTGCCTTCGTACATGGCCTGCATGCTGTAGTCGGGCCTGGTGAGCATTTCTCCGGTTTCAAAGGCAAAGGGTTCAATGTGGCAATCCTGACAGCCGAATCCCATACCAACGTGGGATTCATGACTGAAGTAGGATGACTTGTATTGAATTTCTCCACCCGTGACAATCCGCGAATTGGGGGTGCTGGCGATATTCAGTGTGGCTGTCGCCAGTACGGCGGCACACACAGCGACAATAATAATAAATCGTGTAAGGTTCATGAAGGTTCCTCCGCTTAGCTTAAGGGCCAGCCTTTAGTGTAGAAAATATTCGGTTTTGTGCCCGATTTGGGGCGCATCACCCATACTGCCTTTTCAAGCTGATGTACCATTCGATAGACCCTGCTGCGTGGGTCTGCAAGATCTCCGAAGATGCGTACATCCGCCGGGCAGGCTTCGGAACACGAAGTATTATTGTCACCGGCAGACAGGCGGACTTTGTAGCAGAAGTCACATTTATCTACGGCGTGGAAAACCTCATTAAAGTAGCGCGCATTATAGGGGCAGCCCAGTTGGCAGGTCATGCAGCCGATACATTTTTTTCTGTCCATCATGACGATGCCATGGGTTCTGTCTTTGTAGGTTGCTCTGGTCGGACATACGCGCGCGCACTGAGGCAGGTTGCACTGGTTACACAGGATGGGGATAAATTCGCGCTTGACACCTATGGCATGAGGTTTTTCATACTCGAGAATTTTCGTTCTCCAGCCATAATCAGGTACGCTGTTGGTTTCTACGCAGGCTTCCATGCAGAGCTCACAGTCGATACAGAAATCAACCTGAAGGACCATACTGTAATGGGGTTTATAGGGATACTTATCGGCATAAGCTCCGGCCGAAGCAAAGACCCGACTGACAGCGGATGTTGCTGAAATGATAGTTCCGCCACAAAAGACGCCGGTTATTGCCAGGCCCATCTTGAGAAACTCGCGGCGTTCATCTACCGATATGTTTTCAGTCCCCTCATTGTCTGCCGGAGAGAGATTGCTGATATTTTTTTTCATCGTTAAATCTCCAATGTCTAGAGCGCTTAGTGGTGTGGGTCAACTTTGTGTCCATCAAAAATCTTCTCACCGACCAGGAAGAGGAAAACGGTTACACCGAAACCCCCCAGAGTGATAAGGATTTCATGGAACGACGGGAAATATTTCAGCAGGCTGTTGAATTCGTTGACACCATATTCGTAAAAGGACGGAACGATCTGGCCGACAAGCACCAGGTCGTAGCGCATGACAAAAATTCCGATCAGCATAATGGTTGAACCCCAGAACATCATTTTCAGGTCGGTACCCTTCGACATGTAGAAAAGTACCAGGGGCAGCAACAAACCGAACCCGGCCTCAAAGAACCAGAAATTAAAAGCGTAGGGTCCGCTGACCAGGGCCATTGCCGCTTCATATTTGCCACCGGGTGCTCCGGCGATGGCGGCAATCATTTTCCAACTGGTGAAGAACATAATCACAGTGATCAGCAGAATGCCCAGCCGGCGCACAACATCCAGGGATTCCATCATCGGTTTGTCCTGCTCGAGGGATTCACCATTGACCTTGTAGGCAAGATAATGAAAGAGGATGATGACGGCGGTTCCGGTCATCATCGCTGAAGCGATAAAATATATCGACATGTAGGGGCCATGCCAGAAGTCTCGCCCCATCAGCAGGCCAAAAACGGCGCCAAGGTTACTGTGAGCGGCAATACCGGCCACGGCACCGGAGAATCCGCAAAAGACAGCGAACCTGTGCTTGTTGATATTCAGGAATAAAAATTCAAACATCATCAGTACCAGGTAGGCACCGTAGAGGGTTCCCATCCACCAGATGTTGGAGGTCAGGTTGGGTGAAATGACATTGTAGATCAGCATTCGCCAGGGAACCTTGATTTCAAAAGCGATGATAAAAAAGCCCCCGAGGATGGTGGCTATGGATAAAAAGACCGATCTCTTGGCAATCGGCATGTAGGACTTCACGCCAAAAACGTGACCGATTGACGAGACCAGGCAGAGACCGGTTGATGTGACAACGAAAAAGACGTAAGCAGCAATCAGGATACCCCATGCAACTTCGCGGTCAACATTGAAGGTTCCAAGGTGTCCGGCCGCCAGTGAATGAACACCTGCTACAGTTCCTGCAAGTACCAGAAGTGCAGAAATGATAACGGCGACATAATAACTCAAACTTCCCGAAAATAATCGATTGGCTACTCCCCACTCAATTTCATTGAGAGTGGTTCTGGCAGTCTTCTCGGTGCCTTCCATAAATTCATTCCTTTGTTCAGTGGCCAGAGGTTAGTAAATACAATACAATACAGAAATGATCTTGGGCTTTGCCTTGAAAGTGAGAATTTTTGTGGTGCAATGTTGTATCCTGTCCAGGCTGCAACACTGACGGTGAGCCGCGTTTCGTGGCAGTGATAAAACGACAGCCAACCTGTTAAAACGTAATGATTTCTTAGTAAAATCAGCCAGGAGTTTGTGCCGATTTGTCCCAATATTTGTGTTGAAATGTGCAACTAGATATCACATACAACAGTTAAGTTGCAACACTTTTAGGGGGGCAATGGGAAATTTAATAAATTCGTGCGATGTGTGTTTTTGTTTATTTTAAGAGCAGCATCGGCAGCTGGTTTAGCGGCCCACTGGCGGTTTTTTTAGCCATGACAGCAAAGGGGTGAGGTGGCTTGATCGCTAGATTGCGACTATAAAACAGAGGTTGTGGCGGGCCTGGGGAAAATGTAGTTTAACTGTGGTGCTGGTCATGCGACGGCATTTAAGTGTTTTGTCACGAAGGGTGACAACAATTCGACTGAAACTTAGACGCGCGGAGGAAACAAATGACAGAAATTAAAAATAAATTTTGGCTGGACTCGGGACAGACTGCACTGCTGGTTGTCGATATACAGGAAAAACTGGTGCCGGCCATGAACCAGGACCTTTATCGACAACTGCTGCAGAACGTTCCTTTACTTATAGAAGGGTTCCGGTCCCTCGGGTTGCCGATCATTACAACAGAGCAGTATCCCAAGGGGCTGGGGCATACCATTGCCGAGTTCAAAGAGGCTACTGAGGAGCATTGCGTTGAAAAGCTGACATTCAGTTGCTGTGGTGATGATGGCTTTGTCGCCGCGTTGAAGAAGACAGGTGCTCGCCAGGTAGTTGTCGTCGGTATGGAAACCCATGTCTGTGTGTTGCAGACGGTGATTGATCTCCTTGATCAGGGATTTTGCGTCCACCTCGTACGTGATGCCGTCAGTTCGCGATTTGTCGGTGACTACACCGGTGCTCTGGATCTGGCTGCCGCCGCCGGAGCGGTCATTACCACCACCGAAACGGCGCTCTTTCAACTGGTCAGGATTGCCGGCACCGAGGAATTCAAGGCGATCTCTAAGCTGGTGCGCCGCCGCACAGAATAATGGAGCCCGGAACTGATGCAGAAAAATGTTTCCGGGAAAAACTGCACAGCCTGAAAAGGGAACTGGAGCAGCTTTTGACCGATTCTGCCGCCAGCAGCCGTCCGGTTGATCTCAATCTGTCTATCGGCAGATTGTCACGGGTTGATGCTCTGCAGCAGCAGGCTATGGCTAAAGCTAACCGCGAAGGTCATCAGCGCCGTCTGGTTTTGGTTGATGCGGCCCTCATGGCGTTGAAGCGGGGGCGTTACGGGCTGTGCCGCAGTTGTGAGGAGCCGATCACTGTGAAACGTCTTGAGGCCAGGCCGGAGACCCCTTTCTGTCTCGACTGCCAGGCGCAGCGGGAGAAATAGCAGATGTCGAATCTGGTCCTGATGTTACTGATTGTCGGTGGCGGTGTTGCGGTGGCGATCCAGCCCTCCATCAATGCCCGGCTGGCGGAAAAGACCGGTTTTCTTGAGGCGGCCACCATTTCCTTTGCAGTTGGTACGTTGGTTTTGTTGGTGATATCGCTTATATCCGCACAGGGAAGTTTGCGTCGTGTTGTCGAGGTGCCCTGGTGGCAGCTCAGCGGCGGATTTTTCGGCGCTTTTTTTGTTACCATGACGATCGTCGGCGTTCCGCGGATCGGCACGGCGGCGGTCCTGGCGTTGACCATCGTATCGCAACTCGCGGCCGGTCTGGTGATGGATCATTATGGGGTTTTCGGCATGCGCGGTATCCCCCTTGACGGCAAGCGAATTGTCGGTGTTGCTTTGTTGTTGGTCGGCGTGTTTCTGATTTGCAAGAGGTAATGGGCAATGGGTAGTAGGGAGTAGGGAGTAGGTAATGGGGAAGCTTAGTCGTGCCAGAAGAAGCGCAGTGGATCCTGACTGATGGCGGTCAGGAGCTTGTCCAGCTCCAGGGTCGGGCCGGCGTTGAGATAAAGCTGCCAGTGGGAGCCATTCTGATGATGCAGGCTCCACTGGTTCAGCTCCGGGCTGAAACGGAGTTGCGCCATGGGCAGTTCCCGGGCCGTTGCTGCCTTGCCTGGTCCCGTTCTGATTTCAAACAGGTGCACCTGTAGACCGGTGATGCGATAATTCAACCGTCGCGGATTGTCGGGATGCAGCGCAGCTTTGCGGCAAAACTCATCGAGCCTGCGGGATGCACTTTTGCGAAGAAATTCAGGCAGGTCGCTCATGGCGGACATTCCGCGCAGTGGGAGCGGAACAGATTGGTACTCAAGTAGCGATCTCCGCGATCAGGCAACATCACCACGATGGTGACATGCCGCAGTTCTCTGGCCAGGGTCAGGGCGCCGGCAACGGCAGCACCGCTCGACATGCCGACAAACAAGCCGAGCTTGTGGGCCATCGTCCGGGTGGTTTCGAACGCCGGCTCATCGCCGACAACCAGTTTTTTTGTCAGTCTGCGCTCATCGTAGATGGCGGGCACAATCGCCTCCTCCATATTTTTCAATCCCTGAATCTTGTGACCCAGGCTCGGCTCAATGCCGATAATCTGAACTCCTGGTGCCTGTTCTCGAAAAAAAAGACTGGTCCCCATCAGGGTGCCGGAGGTACCCATCCCGGCGACAAAATAATCGATGTCGCCCGCGGTTTGCTCCAGGATTTCCGGACCCGTGGTGCGGTAGTGGGCCAGGGGGTTGTTGGGATTGCTGTACTGATCAGGCATGTAATAAGTTCCGGAGTTTTCCTGCAGGATTCTGTGTGCCAGGCGGATAGCTCCGTCGGTCATTTCGCACCCGGGAGAAAGGATGACTTCGGCACCGTAGGCCTCCAGGACACCACGCCGCTCGACACTGACGCAGGCGGGCATGACCAGTTTGACCTTATATCCTTTGGCTGCTCCAATCATGGCGATGGCGATTCCGGTGTTGCCCGAGGTCGGTTCAAGGATGATTTTGTTGTGATTTAACTCGCCGCTGCGTTCCGCCTCTTCAATCATGTGCAGGGCCGGACGATCCTTGACCGAGCCGCCGGGATTGCTCCCTTCCAGTTTGGCGAGCAGCCGGATGTCGGATCGTCCGGTGAGGCTCGAAATGTCGACCAGGGGGGTATTGCCGATGGCGCCGACCAGGTCGGGGACAGGCCGCATGTCAATGTTTAATTTGAGCATGAACGGGATCCTTTATCAGATGATGCCATGGAGCGGACCACCGGGGGCGCCGAGTTCGTCAACCTGCTGTTCGGTGTGGGGATCATCAATCAGGGGTGGCGCGTGATGCGGCTTGCTGCGTGCATCGATGACCAGTGAGCCGTCGCAGCCCCAGTGCTTGTTGCGTTGCCAGGCCGCGATTCCATAGATGTCGGATGCCGGATTGGAGCGGGTAAAGGTGACCCATAGCCAGTTGTTCAGGGCTGCTGAGCAGAAATCACTGTCGTCTACGACGATCGTCAGGGGAAAGTTGTTGATCGGATGCCCGCTGTCGTAGTAGCCGCAAAAACGCAGCAGATCAGCATCTCCCTGGTCATTTGCCGGCGCACAGGGCGGACCTGAAACCAGCAGAATTCCAGATGCTGCAAGACGCGGAGCGGTGAAACCGTCCGGCAGATCGATATCCTCCGGAATCTCTACGGGCAGGGATCGACGCTTCTCCCCGGCAGCGGCCATGACAACCTTCGATCCCTGATTCAGGCCGTGACCACTGTAATCCAGGGTGTCGATGGTTGTTGAGGTGTGGAAATGCAGATCACGGCGCCAGTCAATGCGTTCGAGAAGGTGCCGGAAGAAAGCGGGAATGTCGTGAATATCGAGGGCCGGGTGATCGTTGTCAGCAGCAATCAGCAGATACTTGGCCAGGGAGAGCTGCCCCTGCCCGAGAATGGCGCATGCCTGGGTCAGCAGCTCCTGGGGTTGATCCGTCATCTGAAAGGGGGTATAGCGCTCACTGCCGATGGCGAGCAATAGCGGATGAACACCGGCGGCATCAACAGCGTGAACTGCCTTGACGCCGGGAAGAACATCGGGAATCAGGGCGCCGGTGAGTTCGTGGATGAAGGCGCCGAAGCTGGTATCCTCCTGGGGCGGGCGACCAACAGTGGTAAATGGCCAGATAGCATCGGGCCGATGATAGACCCGCTCGACCTTGAGAACCGGAAAATCATGGGCGAGGCTGTAATATCCCAGGTGGTCGCCGAAGGGTCCTTCGGGTTTGAGGCGGTCGGGGTCGACGGTGCCGCAGATGACAAAGTCGGCTTCCGCCGGCATAGGGAGAAGCCCTTCGGGTTGCACCATCGCCAGGCGCTGACCGCCAAGCAGGCCGGCAAAGGAGAGTTCCGGCATCCCCTCCGGCAGGGGCATGACGGCAGCGACCGTCAGACTCGGCGGGCCACCGACAAAGACATTTACTTTAAAGGGTAGGCCTTTGTCCATAGCTTCACGCTGATGAACACCAATGCCGCGATGTAACTGATAGTGGAGACCGGCCTCGCGATCCGGTTCATAGTCATTGCCGGAAATCTGTACCCGGTACATGCCCAGGTTGGAATGGCGCAGTCCAGGTTTTTCGGCACTTTCGCTGTAAACCTGGGGGAGGGTGACAAAGGCCCCGCCGTCATCGGGCCAGCTTTTGATCTGGGGCAGGGCGCCCAGGGTTGTTTGTCCGGTCAGGATCGGGCCGTTGCCGACCTTACGTGGCAGCAGATGAAAGGCCCCGTGCGGAGCGCTGAGCAGAGAGGCCGGAGAGCGCAGCAGGTGTTTCGGGTCGAGTTTCAGTTTAACCAGGGTGTCAATGCGGCGCAGGGTATCGCGAAACAGAAAGCGGGTACGCTCCAGGGTACCGAACAGGTTGGCAACAGCCGGAAAGCGACAACCCGTCAGATTGGTAAAGAGCAGCGCCGGTCCCTGGTGCTGATAGACGCGGCGTTGAATGGCGCCGGCCAGGAGGTCAGGATCAACCGCCCGGTTGATGCGGATCAGTTGACCGTGATGCTCAAGATCATTGACGGCTTGGCGAAGATTCTTGTATCCCATAAATCCATTTGTCCTGTCGGAAGATAAAAATAGAATGTGCATATATACTGCAGTCGGGCACAAAAGGCAATTTTACAGGCAACTGAAACGGTCATGATTCTACGATGATTTGCGCCGTTTTTCATTGACATGTAAACGCAATTATCATAGCATCCTGTGCGCTGGATGAGGTAAGCTCTTTAATGAATTTTTAGGTGGGCCCAAGTTGAAGATATCTCTCGGAATAGTTTTGGGAGATAGCGGCAAAATGGCGCATGTAGGGTTTTTTTGCCAACTTGGCCGATTGCTGGCATGAGGGTGTGTGTCAGTATGGACGAAAGAACATTCTATCAATTAAAAGAAGGAGTTTCAAAATGAAGAAAATTGTTGTTCTCATCGCCTGTCTCGCTCTGATGGCTCCCGGCGTGGCCTTTTCATTCGATATCAGTGGTTGGGAGAGCGCCAACAAGGATCGTGGTCAGTGGGCCTGGTTTACCGGTCAGGCACAAAGATGTGATCAGGATATTCCGGTTCCCGGCGCCCATACCCGTGCTGAGTGGGAGCAGATGCTCACTACTGACAAAGACAAGCTTCCCTGCGGTGGTTCCGGTCTGACCCAGCGCGTCATTAATCATGTGTTTTTGTTCCTCCACAGCCACGCCTCTGATTCCGATGATCCGATGAATCAGCGGCCTGAGTCTTGCGGTTAATTACAGAAGAGCGTGATAGCCGAAGAAAAACAGGAAGCTGCCCAGCGTCTGCTGGAGCTGGTAGCTTTGCTTGAGTATCCGACGCTTGAGGTCGCAGATCGTTGCGACCTCAAGTTTGAGGATCTTGAGAGCCGTTATATTCGCCTGTTTGTTAACAGTCTGGGCGGTGTTGCGGCCCCACCTTATGCCGGTTGCTTTCTGGAAAAAGAGAACCGGCTGGAATTCATGTCTCAATTCAGCGGGTTTTGTCTGGAGCAGGGTGTCGCTATAGATCAGGCACAACCCCCGGATTATATTCCAATGATGGTGGAGGTGCTGGTGATGCTCCTGAGTGGGGATGCAGAACCGGAAACCCTCTACTCTGTGATTGCCGACTTTTATTGCCGGTGGCCGGAGGCTTTTGCCTCTACCCTGCGCGAGCACGACGATGTCGGTATCTATGTGACAGTTGCTGAGGAACTTTGTGCCATCCTGCGGGAAATCAAAACAAAGAATGCATCAAGCACAGTGGCTGAACGCGCTGACGGTTAACGCTATAAACAGAAACTGGTGGAGACAATCGTTATGAGTATTACACGCAGAAAATTTCTCAAGGGCACAGCCGCAGGGCTTGGTTGTCTGGGCATGTCGTCCGTAGCGGGTTTACGTTATGTGAGTAAAGCACACGCCGAAGAACTTGCCGCGCAAAAGGTAAAGTATGTAGCATCGAGCTGCGCTATCTGTACCAACAAATGTGTCTTCCGCGGTCAGGTGGTCAACGGCGTCATCAAGCGCCTGGAGCCGCAGCCCGAATTCGCCAAGGGGCGCGGAATGATGTGCGCCCGTGGCAATGCCGGAGCCTGGACGCCTTACGATCCCAACCGGGTTAAGTATCCGATGATTCGTACCGGTAAGCGCGGTGAAGGCAAGTGGAAAAAAGCCACCTGGGATGAAGCCTACGCCTACATTGCCGAAAAAACCAACAAGGTTGTTGAAGAAGAGGGCGGACATCGCTCCTGTATCGGTTTTGTTTCTTCTGAAGGTACTTACCATGAACATTACTGGCATCAGTTCCGCGAAGTGTTTGGCTCACCCAACACCCTGCGCCATCCCGGACTCTGCCTGAGTTCCAATATCCGTGGCAACATGTCGGTCTTCGGTACCTATCCGACGGCTGATGTGAAAAACTCCCCCTATATTATTCTGGCCGGGGCAGATCGCGCTGAAGCGATATTCACACCCGACACCATGGATATGTTCAGTGATCGCAGCAAAAAGATCATCTGCCTCGACCCGCGTTTTACCAAAACGGCGGCCAAGGCAACTGAATGGTATCCCATCAAGCCGGGCAGTGACATGGCGTTTGCGCTGGCCTTGCTGCATGTCATTATTGGTGAAAACCTTTATGATAAAGATTTTGTTCGTGACCATTGTGAGGGTTTTGATCAGTTGGCCCGTCACGTTAAACAGTACACTCCACAGTGGGCTGCCGCTGAGACCGATGTCCCGGCAGAAGCCATACAGAAAATCGCACGTGAGTTTGCTAAGACTCCAGGCGCGGTTTTTTACCCCGGACGGCGCTCCGGCTGGCATGGTCAGGACGTCCACGCCCGGCGTGCTATCGCGATGGTGAACGCTGTCTGTGGAAGCTTCGACCGTGAAGGCGGGTTGATACCCAATATATCTATACCTCTTAAAAGCTACTTTTACGAGCCGGCCTGGTATGATCTGACCCGTCCACGTCTGGAAGCTGATGATGTGACTTTTCTCAATCCACGTGACGGATCATGGATCCCCTGGCGCGAACGCGCCATCAAGGGCGACCCCTATCCGATTCGTGGTTTGTTTATCTACAAGCAGAATGTTGTCGACTCAGTTCCGGATCGTAACATGACCATGGAGCTTTTCGACAAGATGGACATCATCGTCTCTATTGATACCTTTATGAGCAGCACCGCCTGGCTGGCTGATGTTGTGCTGCCCGAGTCAAACTACCTGGAGCGTTTTGATGCGCCCTATGGACTGTCAGGAATTGAGCCCTTTGTTGTCATTCGTCAGCCCCTGATTAAACCCCTTTATGACACTCGGCCCGGTTTCGATCTGATCAAAGGGTTGGCGGCTCATTTTGAAGACGAAGATGGCATCTCTCTTGATGAATATTTTGAAGGGGATGTTGAACAGCACGCCAGAGATTTTATGTCTGACTATCCGGGTGGGCTGGAGATGCTCAAGGAAAAGGGCTTCTTTACCGACGGACGCAAAGCTGAAATCGGTGCTTATCGCAGCGGCAAGAGTACAATCAATACATCAACCCAAAAGGTAGAGCTCTACAGCGCTGATTTTGAGAGCCGGGGTCTGGACCCCCTTCCGGTGTACCGTGGATGTGGGGTTATTCCCAAAGACCGCTTCCGTTTCGTGGTCGGACGTCATGCGATCCATACCCATTCCATGACCGCAGCGTTCCCGGACTTAAATTGGCATATGCCCGAGAACAGTGTGTGGATCAATACGGCTAGCGCAAAAGAGTTGGGAATCAAACCTGGAGACATGGTACTCTTGACCAACCGGACCGGTGGAGAGGCTCGAATCAAGGCCCAGGTTACTGAAGCCATTCGTCCCGATTGTCTGTATTTCGCCCACGGCTACGGCAGCATGTCCAAAGATCAGCCGCTGGTCTTTGGCAAGGGAGCGACTCAGTCACAAATCCTTGAGTCCCACTATGAGTCGATTTCCGGGAACGCGATGATGCACGAAACTATTGTCGAGATCAGGAAGGTGTAACCCATGGCTAATAAAAAACTCTGGACAATTGTCTTTGATGCCGACAAGTGCATCGATTGCAAAGCATGTGACGTCGCCTGCAAGCGCGAAAATAATATTGATGCCAAGGGCAATCAGGAAGTGCGGCGTAATTGGATCAACACCACCGGTGTTGTTGGAACCTATCCTGACCTGAAACAATCATTTCAGCCTGAACAGTGCCATCAATGCGGCAACCCACCCTGTGTGCCGGTGTGTCCGGTTGATGCAACCTGGGCCAAGGATGATGGCGTGGTCGTGGTTGACAAGAAGTTATGCATCGGTTGTACTCTTTGCGTACATGAGTGCCCTTACGAGGCACGTTACATGACCGAAGATTATCACGCCGACAAATGTGACTTCTGCGCACACCGGGTCGCGGAAGGGAAGGAACCGGCCTGTGTCGATACCTGTCCGACCAGAGTACGGATATTCGGTGACATGAATGATCCCAACAGCGCCGTTTCTAAGCTGCTTAAAGCAAACCCTGATGCAAAGGTATTGCGTCCTGAAAAGGGAACAAAACCCAATTTGCATTATATTTCATAACCCTGTAACGAAAAAGGAAAGGAGTCAAGGATGCGATTTCTGCACGTAAGACTACTGCCACTTGCCGCATTACTGCTGTTTGCAGCAGGCTGTGCGACAACGGCACCGACGACAGCAGTTACGCCGTCGGCGCAAGGCCACACCCAGTTGGTGGAACAGGATCCGAAGATTGCGATCACCACCAAGGAAGTGATGGCACTGTTCAAGGAAGTTTATGGAGATGCACCCCTGATCCAGGAAACCCTGGACAAGAATGACCGCTTTGTGTTGGTCGACACCCGTCCGATTACTCGTTTTGCACTGGACACCGTGCCGGGTTCGGTCCATATTCCTGTCCCCAGATTTGATGCGGACATTCCCAACCTGCCTAGAGACAAGAAGGTCATTTTCTACTGTGGAGGCTTGGCTTGACCCTTCACAGCTGAGGCGGCGGTCGTCGCCCAAAAACTCGGATTTACCAACATTGGCGCCTGGTACGAAGGTGAGCCTGAGTGGACCAAGCAAGGCAACTACACCATTATTCAAACCGGACCTCTGAGAAACCTCGTCAATGAAATGGACAAGGGTGGTTTTGCTCTGATCGATTCCCGTCCCCATCGTGTACACATGGGCGAATTCATCCCCGGCTCTATCTCTATCCCCTGGGTCTTGTGGGAGCAGAAAAAAGGCCTGCTGCCGGCTGACAAAAACACCCTGCTGGTCTTCTACTGCGGTGGCCATCATTGTGACCTGAGTCACTTCAGCGCGCGTGCCGCCCTGGACATGGGCTATAAGAGAGTTCGCGTTTATGCTGAAGGCATCCCCGCCTGGAAGAACGCCGGCCATGGTACCTGGGGTAACGAAGCCAGCGGTATCGTTGCTGCACCGGAGGGGCCATCCCCGACCATCAACGAAGCAGATTTGCGTGCCGGTATTGCCGATGGCAGCCTGTTCATCGTTGA
>SLDV01000057.1 GCA_007125165.1 Geobacteraceae bacterium
GTCGCAGGATCACCATTTACACAACAGCCAATCTGTGAGAAATATAGCCCTCGCTCTTTTTCCCTGTTCGTATTCCATCGGGGCGGCACCCGCACTCTGCCACCCTCCGGTGATGACGCTTCAATCGGACCATTCAATAATATGCGCCGCAAAAAACGTTCAGCACTAACAGGATATGTTCTGGCCCTGCTGCTCCTGACGGGAGCAACAGCGGTTGTCGCCCAGCAACCGGAGGCCTGGTCGAGGCCATCCTCTGTTGTTGGAGAAAACTACTACCACTACGTGGCAGCGGGAGAAACACTGATTGAACTGGCCCGGGATGCCGGTGTCGGCTATGGCGCCCTGATACAGGCCAATCCCGGTATCGACCCATGGCAACCTCCTGTCGGAGCAGAAATACTGATACCCCGTGCTGCGATTGTCCCCTATCTGGCGCAACCGGGAATCACTGTCAACCTGGCAGAGCAGCGTCTGTATCTGATCCAGCAGGGGGATAATGAGCGCTTTATCCGGTCTTATCCCATTGGTATCGGTCGTGAGGGTAACGATACACCAACGGGTCAGTATCGGGTCATCACCATGATCGCCAACCCCAGTTGGACGCCACCGCCGAGTGTCCGTGCCGAACAGCCTGACATTCCGGGAGTTGTTCCCCCGGGTCCGGACAACCCTCTCGGAGACTACTGGATCGGTCTGTCGACGCATAGCATCGGACTGCATGGAACCAACCGTCCTTACGGTATCGGCCGCCAGGTCAGTAGTGGCTGCATTCGTCTCTATCCCGAGCATATCAGTATTCTTTTTCGTCGTGTCGATATCGGTATGCCGGTCACCATCATTGATCTACCGATCAAACTGGGTCACCTGGACGGACGCCTCTATCTCGAAACCCACCCCGATCCCGACGGCAAGATAGCAGCACCATTGACGGAGATCATCCGTCAGCGCGATCTGCTCGCACCGGATGAACAGATTGATTGGCAACAGGTACGCCTGGTTCTCGATCAGCGCAAAGGCGTACCACACCCGGTTTCGGCATCTACAGTTCCGGCCGAGCAATAAAAAAGCCCCGCTGATGCGGGGCTTTTTTATTGCTCCAGGATATTATGGTAAGTTTCTATTTTTTCTGGCCAAGCTCGAACGCTTTAACAGCCCTATCGGCGGCAGCTTCCGCCCGGTCTGCACTCATTTGGGCAGAGCTCGCAGCAGCGTCACAACTTGCCGCGGCTTCTTCAGCACACCTGGCGGCTTCTTCAGCTCTGGTTGCCGCTGCTTCCGACTTGTCCGCCGAAGCCTGCGCTGCCTGAGACGCAGCAATCGCATCACGCATCAATTTTTCATCTTCAGGCGCCAGATTATACTGGGCAGCACACCCGGCAAGGGCAACGACCATAGCACCAACGAGCAAACCATTAACCAGCCTTTTCATAAAGATTTTCCTCCTTGTTTTTATTGAACATTCGAGGTTGAACACCGCACCTCAACAGAAAAGAAGCGTTCCCATTGATTGCTTCCAGCATCAATTCTGACATAAATACCGTACAGTTCAATAGTCTTTTTAAAAAAATGACCAATTATCTGCGTGATTCCAACGAATCACGGAAACGGGCCCTGACAAGGCTAAAGCACCGTAGACAACCGGAACAACTATTATTTCAGTGTGCTTCGGTTAAATTATTTGTTCCTTTGCGCCCAACATGCTAACCTTTTTAGTTATTATATGCTTAAATTAATGAGCTGCAGCCAACGCGCCGGCGTAATGGCCGAATATCAAAGGCACTACAAAAGATGACAATTGACATGCGCGGGTTTTTCCATACACGCCTCCAGCGGCTCTCGCAACACCCTGGATTGTTGATAATTGACGCACTATTTATCGCGCTTCTGGTGATAGCAACCCCGTCTGCCGGCTACGCAACACCCAACACCAAAACCCTGAGCTGGGCTGTTTTCGCCTACATTGGAATCGAACAAACCTCGGCCCAGTATCAGCCGATCGCTGATTATCTCAATCACCAACTTACTGACTATCAGGTTGATCTACACGTATTGCCGATGGATGATATTTATGCCGGCATCCGGGAGCGTCAATTTGATCTGGTAACAACGAACCCGACCCATTTTCTTGTTGTCCGTCAGCAGTTTCCCCTGTCCGGGGTCCTGGCAACCCTGATGTCCCTCGGTGTGGATGGACAGCCAACATCCTATCTAAGTGGATCGATCGTGGTTTTGAGTGATCGTTTTGATCTGAAGTCTCTCAGGGATATTCGCGGCATGCGAATTGCCGCGCCCAGCCTCGACCACATGGGTGGCTACCGGGCCCAGGCCTATGAACTTCATCTGGCTGGAATCAAGCTCCCCGATGATGCTGCCTCCCTGACCCTTACCGGCATCCATCAGGAAGCGATCCGTACCCTGCTCAGAGAGGAAGTCGATGTCGCCTTTGTCCGCAATGGTGTCCTTGAAAGCATGATTGCCGACGGCGAGCTGCATTCCCATCAGATTCGCCTGATCAACCAGCAACACCATGACAATTACAACATGCTCGCATCGACCCGACTCTACCCCGAATGGCCGGTTTTTTCCCTGCCCCACGCCGACCAGCGGGCCCTGCGTCATATCACGTCAGCACTGTTGTCTTTCGAACAGGACAGTCCAACTGCTCGGGCTGCGGGAATCGCCGGCTACAGCATACCGGCCGACTATCTCGTTGTTGAAGAGCTCAGTCGGGCTTTGCGTCTCCCCCCCTTTGACAAGGCACCGGAGTTCAATCTGGCTGACATATGGGCCAGATGGTGGCCTTTACTGACGGCGATAATGATCTTCACTGCGATCACCATTGCCCTGATTTCCGCCTGGATTATTGCCCAGCGGCGCGAGAAAACCATCCGCAGCCGCTACGCTGAGGAGATCAAAGAAACCAACCAACGGCTTGCAGAGGAAGCCGAGCGCAGCATCCAAATGGCCGCCAGAGCCGAAGCCGCCAATATCGCCAAGAGTGAATTTCTCGCCAACATGAGCCATGAGATCCGCACACCGATGAACGGCATTATTGGTATGGCCGACCTGCTGCTTGAAACCCCCCTGAACGCTGAACAGGAGCGCCACGTCAACACCCTCCTCGCCAGCGGCACCTCCCTGCTGCACCTCCTCAACGACATTCTCGACCTGTCCAAGATCGAAGCCGGGAAAGTTGACTTTGAACAGAGGCCCGTCTGTTTAGAGGAACTGGCCAACCAGTTGATGACCAGTTTCGGCCCCCAGATCCGGAAAAAAGGTTTACAGCTTAACAGCCGCATCGACCCCGCGCTAGAAACAACTCTCTATGGCGATCCAACGCGCATCAGACAGGTACTCGCCAACCTGGTCGGCAATGCCATCAAATTTACCGATCAAGGGCATATCCAGATAAGTATCGATCTGGTCTCTACCGATGGCGAAACCAGCACACTGAAAATCAGCGTGGAAGACACGGGCATCGGTATCCCCGCTGACAAGCACCAGCTGCTATTTGAAAAGTTCAGTCAGGTTGATGCTTCTCACACCCGACAATATGGTGGTACCGGGCTGGGGCTGGCAATCAGCAGACAACTGGCCGGGTTGATGGGGGGAGACATTGACGTCAGCAGTGAGGTTGGCAAAGGGTCCACGTTCACCTTTACTCTCGAATTGCGCCATTACTCCGACGTCAGCCAGCCCATACCGTCGGCAGAAAACATGTATTCTGCCGAATCTTTAGTAAAAGCTGCCGACAGAGCCGAACAGCCCGACATTCGTCATCGCTATGCCGGCAACCAGCTGAATCTGCTGCTGGTCGAAGACAACCCCGTCAACCAACAGGTTGCCGGCGGGCTACTCAAGCGCCTGGGCATTTTTCCCATCGACCTTGCCGAAAACGGCGCAGAAGCCCTCAGGACTGTTGCCGACAAGCAGTATGATCTGATCCTGATGGATATCCAGATGCCCGCTATGGATGGCTTCGAAGCCACCGGCAAGATCCGCGAGGCAGAAAAGGATACTGGCCGGCACCCCGTACCGATTATTGCCCTGACGGCCCATGCCATGAATGGTGACCGGGATAAGTGTCTGAGCGCTGGCATGGATGGGTACCTGACCAAGCCGATCAACGCACAGGAGCTGGTGGCGGAGTTCGACCGCTGCCTGGGTCTTGACCATACAGCCTCAGCAGAGGCCTCGGTCGCTTCCTTGTCGACAGCACACCGGGACGACCCTGTTTTTGATCGCGCCCAATTTCATGATCGCCTGCTGGGGGACGAAGGTCTGGCCGGCACCATCATCAGCCTTTTTATTGAGGATATCCCCCGACAGATGGCCAGCCTCGCTGACAGCATCCTGCAGAAGGACACCGGCACAGCCGCCCAGCTGGCCCACAAGATTCGTGGTGCCGCCGCCAATGTCACCGGTATTCATCTGCAGCAGGTAGCCGCTACCATGGAAGCCGCGGCGCGGACAGAAGACATTGACCAACTGCAGACCCTGATGCCCGAACTGAAAACTCGCTTCGCCGAACTCAAGACGGCCATGGAGGCAACAGAAAAATGAAGGTATTAGTCGCCGAAGACGATCTGACCTCGCGCAGCATGCTGGTTAACCTGCTAACCCGCTGGGATTACGAACCAGTTGCTGTTGATAACGGCAACAGCGCCTGGGACATCATGGAGCAGACTGATGCTCCCATGCTGGCGTTACTCGACTGGGAAATGCCCGGCCTCAACGGCATCGACGTGTGCCGGAGGGTCAGAGAATGCAACAGTGAAAATCCGCCATACCTGATCATTCTTACTGTCAAGGGAGAAACCACCAGCATCGTCAAGGGTCTTGACAGTGGCGCCAACGATTACATTACCAAGCCATATAACAACGATGAGCTGCTGGCCCGCTTAAGAACGGGGCAGCGCATGATCAAGCTGCAGTCGGAGCTGGTAACGGCAAAGCAGGCCTTAGCCTATGAAGCTACTCACGATGCCCTCACCGGGGCCCTCAATCGGCGCGGCATTCTATCGCGCCTGGCAGCTGAAATCACCAGGGCACGCCGTAACAGAAGGCCTCTATTTGTCGGCCTGTGTGACATCGACTATTTCAAAAAGATCAACGATCAGTACGGACATCAAGCCGGCGACCGGGTGTTACAGAAGCTTGTTACCGCGCTGCAGAACGAATTACGTGAGTATGATCTGTTGGGTCGTCTCGGGGGTGAAGAATTTCTCATTGTGGCTCCTGAATCCATGGCGGTATCTGTCGAGAATCTCTATGAACGGTTGCGTCACAAGGTAGAATGTCTGAGCTTTCCGACCATTGCCGATGATCTGCAGATTACCCTCAGCATCGGTGTGGTTGAAACCCACGGCAACGTCACCATCGACAATGTGCTGGCCGAAGCGGATGCGGCCCTCTATCGCGCCAAGAGATCAGGGCGTAATAATGTCGTTGTCACTCTGGTCGGCATTGAAAAAGATCCGGTCGATCACTCTGTCTCCTTGCCTTGATCCTGATTAACAACGTGGATCGGCAAAGGCTTTGTCTCGCTGCCGGCATACAAAGACAGATGGGGAAATGGAATTTCAACCCCATGCTGGTCGAAGACCTGTTTGATTTCATAATGAATACTGTTTCGCAAAGCGAGAAAATTCTCCCGCTTGGCCCAAACACTGAATTGCAGATTCTGCGCCGAATCTCCAAAGCCGAGAAAAATGAACAGGGGCGCCGGTTCATCAAGACACAGGGGGTTTTTGCCGGCAACCTCAAGAAGTAACTTTTTCACCTTCTCTGTATCTTCACGATAAGCAACACCAACCGGCACATCAAGACGGCGTATCGGAAAGCGGGTCAGGGTCGTGACTTCTGATTTAAGCATGGTTTCGTTGGGGATTCTTACGTACAGGTTGTCAAAGGTGCGCAGCTTGGTAGACAACAGATCAATCGCCAGCACTTCCCCCGTCGTTGTGCCCACCTTGATAACATCGCTCACGACAAAGGGTCTTTCCGTCAGCAGAAAAAGTCCGCTGATCAGATTTGAAGCCGAGGTCTGCGAGGCAAAGCCAATAGCCACCGACAAAATACCGGCTGCACCGAGCAATACCGACAGCTTAAACCCCATCTCATGAAGAGCGGAAACCAGAAAAACAACCAGCAAACCATAAAACAGAATACGCCGGCACAACACCTGATGCTGTCTGGTCAGGTGCTTGCCGACCAGTCGCAGAATGGAAGCCGTTAGCAGGCGCGCGATAAAGTAGCCGGCAACAAGAATAATTAAGGCCCGTACCACAGGCACAAAGGTCGATAGATCCATCAATTTACACTCCTGTCTGATTTTTCAGGCGGCTCTGTAATCAGGCGCCGAACAACGCGCCGAAGGTCTTATGCAGCATACTTTTTTCAGCGGTTTTGCGCGGACCGCTGATGCGTCGGGCAGCATTGTACGGTTCGGGAGGATGCCCGCCAACAACAATGTCGGTTATATCCTTGCGCTCATCATGATATAGAGCGATTTCTTCAGTCCATAGGCCATGAACGCTGGTATCGAATAACGATAAAAAGGGAACCGGAAGGCTGAGTTTTTCGAGCTTGAGGGGTTTTTCACCGGAATTCTTGATCTTCACCGGGGTAATGGCGCGGTGTGCCCGTACCGGCAGATCGTCGAGATAGAGTCGCCCACTGGTGGTCGTGGCGTAACAGAGCTCCCCTTCCATGGTCGAAGGACCAAACCAGGTATCGGAAAGGCGGATAGTTGCAACATCCAGTAACACATGCTTGCGTAGCGGCAGTTTCGCCTGAAGCCATAAAGGTGTGCTGACATAAAAGCTGATCTGCTCACCGGCCGGTATCAAAATCGGCACGGTCGATTTGATCACCACAGAACGGTCAGCAAGCAGCGGCTCAATGACAAGCTCCCCGCTGGTATCTGCAAAAACATGGCGCTGGAATGCGCCGTCACAGCAAACAATGTCTTCTCCTTCGGTGATTGTCCAGGCTGACGGGGTGTCGTCAGGCCAGTCCCCACTGTGGTGATATACCTGCCACTCTTTTTCTCGCCGCCGTACCGCGAACAGCAAGGGCCCGATACTCCAGTTAACAGCCAGGCCGATCTCCGGCTCAAACTCTCCCCACCAGCCGGACTTTTCAAATCCTTGTGAAACAACCTTGTCAGACATTGATACCTCTCCTGAATTGAAGGGCGTGTTGTGTTACTATGTTTAACTTCACCGATGCAGGTGATGCAATTTGTAGATTGCCCTACTGTGCCAGTCAAGTCTCAAAGCAAAGAGGCGTTAACCTGCTTGTGATGAACCATCACTTTAACCGGGAATAATATCCCGGATACAGATATTGACATCCTTGTTTTTATATTATTATTCTCCATGGGTTTGGATCCTGTCTGATTGTTGCAAAGATCCCCCATATAAACGCATGAAATGGAGTCATACGTCCCATGCATGATAACTTTGAAGACCATGATGAATCGATAGAATACGAAATTGAAGTCGAAACCGATGCCGACGTCCAGGCAGTTCCAGACGATGGACTGGTGCTCGCTCGTGATATGCTGCCATCGCGACTGCCAATTATCCCCTTGCGGCCGCGGCCGGCATTTCCCGGAGTAATCATCCCCCTGACCGTTAATGGCGAGGCTCGAGTCCGCACCATTAAGCAGGCCCTGCAGTCAGAATCCCAGGCCATAGGTCTGGTCATGGTCCGCGAACTGGACGATGATGACTCAACCATCAACCTCCAGCAAGTCGGAGTCGCGGCAAAGATACTGAAACTCATCCACAAGGAAGAAAACAGTGCCCACGTGCTGGTCAACAGCCTGGAACGTTTCAGCATCGATGATGTTGTCGAGATCAATGACGTTATTTATGCTGATGTCACCTACCATCTGAGTTCTGCCCCAAGTGAAAACGCCGAGCTGAAAGCCTATTCCATGGCAATCATCTCGACGCTCAAGGAGCTGGTGCAGATCAACCCTCTGTATTCGGAAGAGATCAAGCTCTTTCTCGGTCGGGCGAGCATGGATGATCCGGCACGCCTCACCGACTTTGCCGCCAACCTCACCAATGCCGACGGATTTGAACTGCAACAGGTACTGGAAACCTTCAATCTTCATCGGCGCATCGAAAAAGTTCTGGTGCTGCTGAAAAAAGAACTGGAAGTTTCGCGGCTGCAAACGAAAATTTCTCAGAAAATTGAAGAGAAAGTTTCCGCCCAGCAGCGTGAGTTTTTTCTGCGCGAGCAATTCAAAGCCATCAAGAAAGAACTGGGGCTCGAAAAAGAGGGGAAAGTCACCGAAATTGAAAAATTTCAGAAACGCCTGAAGAACCTGACCCTCAATGATGAAGCACAAAAGGCCGTCGATGAGGAGATTGAAAAACTCCAGTTGATTGAGCCCTCGTCTCCGGAATACAATGTCAGCCGCAACTACCTCGACTGGTTGACGATCCTCCCCTGGGGCAAGTTCAGCAAGGATTCCTACGATCTGACCCGCGCTCGCAAGGTCCTCGACCGCGACCACTACGGCCTCGAAGATGTCAAGGAACGGATTCTCGAATTTATCGCCGTCGGCAAGATGAAAGGTGATATCTCCGGTTCGATTCTGTGCCTGGTCGGGCCTCCGGGGGTTGGCAAAACCTCCGTCGGCAAAAGTGTCGCCAGCGCCCTTAAGCGTAAATTCTATCGCTTTTCTGTTGGCGGTATGCGTGATGAGGCCGAAATCAAGGGACATCGCCGCACCTACATCGGTGCCATGCCGGGCAAGGCGATTCAGGCAATGAAAAGCGCCGGAACCTCCAACCCGGTGCTGATGCTTGACGAAATTGATAAAATCGGCGCGTCTTTCCAGGGCGATCCGGCCTCGGCCCTGCTCGAAGTTCTTGACCCGGAGCAGAACGGCAGCTTCCGCGACCACTACCTGGACGTTCCTTTTGATCTGTCCAACGTGCTCTTTATTGCCACCGCCAACCAGCTCGACACCATTCCGGCACCCTTGCTCGACCGCATGGAAATCATCCGCTTGTCCGGTTATATTCTCGAAGAAAAACTGGAAATCGCCCGGCGCTTCCTTATTCCCAAGGCCCTCAAAAGCCATGGCATGAACCGCTCCCAGGTCAGTATCGATAAGGCGGCGTTGGTTGCTATCGTCGATCGTTATGCGCGAGAATCGGGGGTACGTGGACTGGATAACCAGATCAAGAAAATCATGCGCAAGGCCGCCATGGAATTCGCCCAGGGCCGCGAAGACAAAGTTCGGGTCACCAAAGCGGAAATCGAAAAGTTCCTCGGCAAACCGGTGTTCCCTGAAGAAGATCTCATAAAAAATGCTCCCGGGGTGGTCACCGGGCTGGCCTGGACGCGCATGGGCGGTGCAACCCTGCAGATTGAGGCAACCACCATGAAGAGTAAGAGCAAGGGGTTCAAACAAACCGGGCAGCTCGGCAAAGTCATGGTAGAAAGTTCCGAAATTGCCTACTCCTATGTCATGGGGCATCTGGCCAACTATAAAATCCCTGACGACTACTTTGACACCCACTTTATCCACCTGCATGTACCCGCCGGGGCGACCCCCAAGGATGGGCCATCAGCCGGCGTTACCATGACCACTGCTTTGCTGTCGATGATCATGAACAAATCGGTGCGTAAAAAGCTTGGCATGACCGGCGAGCTGTCCCTGACCGGCAGTGTCCTGCCGGTTGGTGGCATCAAAGAAAAAACCATCGCTGCGCGCCGCGCCGGCCTGACCAGCCTGATCTTTCCGGCGGAGAATCGCAAAGACTACGACGATCTGCCCGACTACCTGCGCGCCGGGCTGGAAGTGCATTTTGTCAAAACCTATCCGGAAGTCTTTAAGCTGGCACTATCAGACTAGAACTTCGCCCTGAATAGCCTCAACTTTTTTATGGAGATACCACCCATGACCCACCATGATATAAAAGATGCTCTGCTCAAACTGTCACCGGAAGAGCAGAAAGCCTTTATCCTTGAAACCCTTCCGGTTCTGGCTCGCGACATGGTCAAGGAACCCGAGTTCATGATGCAACTCTTCCCGGTACTTCTCGATATTCTCAAAGAGAGCGGCATGGACATGCAGCAACTGCTGCAACTGGCGACGATGCTCAGTAGTCCACAGCAACAGCAGTGATGGGAAGTGGGAAATAGGCAGTAGGGAGTGGGGAGCCAATCAATCATGGAGACACATTGAATATGCGCGTTCTATCCGGCATTCAGCCTTCCGGATCCCTGCATCTGGGAAATTTTTTCGGCATGATGAACAAGATGATTGCCTACCAGGAGCAACAGGAGCTGTTCTGCTTCATCGCCAACTATCATGCCATGACCAGCCTTACCGATGGCAAGCTACTGGCGACCGGAACCCTCGAAGCAGCGGCCAACTTTATTGCTCTGGGGATGGATCCTGAAAAAAGCACCTTCTGGGTACAGTCGGACGTTCCCGAGGTTCAGGAACTGACCTGGATTCTTTCCAACTTCACCCCCATGGGCTTGCTTGAGCGCTGCCACAGCTATAAGGATAAGGTCACCCAGGGTATCAAACCGAACCACGGGCTATTCGCCTATCCGGTGCTGATGACTGCTGATATTCTGTTGTTCCAAAGCGATCTCGTGCCCGTCGGCAAAGACCAGAAACAGCACCTGGAAGTCGCCCGCGATATCACCATCAAATTCAACAATGAATATGGCGAGATTTTCACCGTGCCGGAAGCGGACATTGATGAAGACGTCGCCACGGTTCCCGGGCTGGATGGGCGCAAGATGAGCAAGAGCTACGGCAATACCATTGATCTTTTTCTCGGGGAGAAGGCGTTGCGCAAACAGATCATGCGCATCGTCACCGATCCGACCCCGGTGGAAGAAGCGAAAAATCCCGACACCTGCAACATCTTCCAGATCTACCGGTTGTTCCTCGACCGTGACGGCGTCGAGGCCCTGCGTTGGCGCTATCTGACCCCGGGTTTACGCTACGGCGATGTCAAACAGGAGCTGTTTGAAACCGTGCGTGATTTCTTTGCGCCCTTTACGGCAAAACGCCAGGAACTGCTGGCCGATCCCGACACCGTGCGTAAACAACTCAAAAACGGTGCTGACAAAGCGCGGGCGGCAGCGAGTAAAACACTACAGAAGGTGAGAAAAAAAACGGGACTGGTGTATTAAAGACATCAATCAGCCCCCAATACTCCAAGGCCACTAAGAAAAGCATTATTTTTACTGATTATTACCAATCTTCCGTAGCTACCGTTTTATCCCCTCTCCATGAGGGAGAGGGCCAGGGTGAGGGGGAGTTTTCGACCTTTTCAGGCCCCCTCATCCGGCTTTCAGCCACCTTCTCCCCCAGGAGAAGGGTTCAGGCGGAAGATAACAGAGTAGGTTTTGATCTTCTTGGAGATATTGGTGCCTTGGTGGCGAAAATGCTTTTTTAGCCTTTAAGCCAATGCCATCAAATACAAAGAATCTTACTCCGTTACCGGCCCCGGCTCTTCGCGGGTGAAGGTGACAAAGGCCATTCCCGGCCGGCGGCTGGCCTCGCGCATGGCAAAATGGATTCCTTCCAGTTGCCATCCCTGTGCGGTCCAGTCGTTCAATATGTTTTCCAGGCTGTGATCATCGACCTGGCTGGTTTCAACAACTTTGTAACGCAGCATTGTTTTATCCCTGGTTGTTTAGGTAACGACAAAAAACAACTCCTGAACACGTGGAAGCCATCAGATGAGCCATGTCGGTCGACGTCAATATATTTTTTCCCTTCAGCTCAGTCGCGATCAGTTTCTTGACTATTACAAGGGGTCCTCAAAAGGGCTGCTGGTAGTCGCAGAGTGCGGACGCAGAATCAGCTTTCCACCCCTGCGCCTGATTCCATTCGTCACTGAAAATGGCGTCAGTGGTCGCTTCCTCCTCAAAGTCGACAGCAATAACCGCTTTGTCAGTTTGCAGCGGATTCAGTCCCGGCGTTAAAATTGCTACCTGTCGGCGTTTTTTGTTGCAGCCATTCTACCCGCTCAATCATCGCTGGGTGGGAATAATACACCGCGGCATAGAGCGGATGGGGAAACAGGTTGCTCAAATTCTCCCTGGCCAGAGTCACCAATCCTGTTGCCAGCGGTATACCACTGCCGACCAGGTCGATGGCAAACTGATCGGCCTGACGCTCATGGCGGCGCGACCACCAACTGCTGACGGGTGTCCAGAAAAAACCCAGCAGCGCCGCCAACCACCCCAGCAGCAGCACCTGCCCGGCAAAAGATAAGTCGTCAATACCAAACCAGCCGGGCAACCATTGGGCATTGAGCAGATAAAAAGCGACAAAACAGCTCAGCAGAGCAACAATCTGCCCCTTGATCAAGCGAACACGCAGATGACCCAGGCGCCAGTGTCCCAGTTCGTGGGCGAGCACCGCGAGGAGTTCATCATCATCCAGTTGCTCCAGCAGAGTATCAAAGAGCACAACCCGCTTGACCTTGCCGATGCCGGTAAAATAGGCGTTGCTGTGGCCGCTGCGTTTCGACGCATCAACCTGCAGGATCTTGCCGGCGGTCACTCCGGCACGCTCCAGTAGTGACCGCACCCGCTCTTCCAGTTCCGGCTTATCGAGGGGCTTGAAGGTAAAAAACAACGGCTCGATCAAATAGGGAGAAATCAGCAGCAAAAACACTGACAACCCCGCCCAGAATCCCCAGACCCATAACCACCAGCTTTGTGGCGCCGCCTGTACCAGCCACAAGGCCCCGCTGACCAGCACAACAAACAACAGGGTACCGATCAACAGCGATTTGACCATATCCGTCAGCCACAAGCCGACACTCATGCGGTTGAAACCGAAACGCTCCTCCAGAACAAAATTGCGGTAGAGGGAAAAGGGAATACCAACCAGTGACTGCACCAGAACAATAATCCCGAAGAACAAGAGTCCATTGATGATAAAACCGTCACTCATTGTGCCGATCAGTCCATCGTACCAGGGCAGCAACCCACCGAAAATAAAAGCCACTGTTAACACCACACCGACCAGGGTTTCGACCAGACCGACACGATCCTTGGCCAGGGCGTACTCCTCACTGCGCGCCAGGCGCTCCTGGTCAATACGTTCGGCGAAAAGCTCCGGCAACTGCCGCTTCGCCGTGCGGCGATGCTGCAGATTGAGGGCCTTGAGCAACAGCTGACCGGCGACCGTCAGCAGATACAGGATCAAGAAGATGATTTTGGTCATTGGCTGCGCTCCCTGCGGATCAGATCACCCTCTTCGGCCCACTCCGGCAACTTAAGCAGCAGTTCGGAATTGGGCTGACCGGCAGGCAAGGGCTGACCATCGCGGCTGTGAATCTGTTCGGCGACAAAGGGCTGCTGACGCATCCGCGGCCCGATCAACTCCAGCTTGTCCCCGACAAAGAAACGGTTGCGCCCCGCAACCCAGAGACCCTGGCTATCGCGGCGGACAAAACCGACGAAGTCGTGGGTGCGAATGTAATGGGTGTCGGCAGCATGAATGGCGCTGCCCTCTTCCCCCAGCAGCAAGCCGGTAGTGTAGGGGCGGTGACTGACCTTTTCCAGTTCGCTGCGCCAGAGAGGATCGACATCGGTGGGATCAACACTCAAGCGATCAATAGCGTCACGGTAAATGCGCGCAGTAGTCGCCACATAGTAGAGGCTCTTCATCCGTCCTTCGACTTTGAAACTGTGAATGCCGGCTGCCAGTAACTGCGGCAACTGGTCAATCAGGCACAGATCGCGGCTGTTCATCAGGTAGGTGCCGCGCCCATCTTCTTCAATAGCAAAGCGTTCATCGGGGCGGGTTTCTTCCACCAGGGCGTAATTCCAGCGACAGGGCTGGGCGCAATCGCCGCGATTGGCACTGCGTTCAAGCAGAGCCGTTGACAGAAGACAGCGCCCGGAATGCGCCACACACATGGCCCCATGCACAAAACACTCAAGCTCTATGGACGTCTGCCCGGCAAAAGCACCAATATCCTCCAGGGTCAATTCACGGGCCAGGTTGACGCGGACAGCGCCATTCTCGCGCCAGAATTCCGCTGCCCGCGGGTTGCAACTGTTGATCTGGGTCGACATATGGATGGCCCGCTGCGGATCAACCCGCCGGATGGTGGCCAGTACGCCCGGGTCGGCAACGATGTAGGCATCAAGATTCAGGGGGTTGAGTTCTTCGAGAAGGTTTTCCAACTGCGGAAATTCCGCCGGGCGCAATGAGGCGTTGAGGGTCAGATAGAGGGCGACCCCGGCAGCGGCAGTTATACTGCGGGCCTGACGCAGATCGTCGCGGGAAAA
>SLDV01000130.1 GCA_007125165.1 Geobacteraceae bacterium
ATTTCGAACCATTAGCAGCAGGCAAAAAGCGTTATTATTTGAGCCTGCTGCATAAGTTCCTTATTCGTTATTTCCGCAGCGCTTCTGGTCGAAAATCCAGGCCTTAAGCTCCGTAAAATACTGGTGCCCGACGAGGACATTCGGTGCTGACAATCTTTTCACAAAAGCCTCATTTTCCGGCTGCCCCGTACGGTCAGGTTGACTGGCGCAACAGATATGCTTCGATAAAAGCATCCAGATCGCCGTTGAGCACGGCATCGGTGTTGCCGGTCTCAAAACTGGTGCGATGATCCTTCACCATCCGGTAGGGATGCAACACGTAGGATCGAATCTGGCTACCCCAGCCGATTTCCTTTTTGTCCTCGGAAAAGGCTGCGGCCTCTTCTTCCTTTTTACGTATTTCCATTTCATACAGCCGTGCTTTAAGCTGTTGCAGGGCTGTTGCCCGGTTGGCATGCTGGGAGCGCTGATTTTGACAGGCAACAACAATTCCCGACGGGACATGGGTAATACGGATGGCAGAATCGGTTTTATTGATATGCTGACCACCGGCACCACTGGCCCGGTAGGTATCAACCTTGATGTCTTTGTCTTCGATGACAACCTCAATGGAATCATCCAGCTCAGGAAACACAAAAACAGAGCAGAAAGAGGTGTGACGACGAGAATTGGAATCAAAAGGAGAAATGCGCACGAGACGATGGATTCCGCTCTCGGAGCGCAGATAACCGTAAGCATAGTCACCGGTAACACTGATGGTGGCGCTTTTAACGCCGGCATCATCACCGGACTGATATTCGGTAAACTCAGTTTTGAATCCCTTGTCTTCACAGTAGCGCAGATACATGCGCAACAGCATATCGGCCCAGTCCTGGGCTTCAGTGCCGCCGGCACCGGCGTTGATACTCAAGGTCGCATTGCTGGCATCGTGAGGGCCGGAGAGCATCCGTGCGAATTCCATCGCGTTGATCTTTTTTTCCAGTGCGGGCAGCATGCCGTTGACTTCATCCAGGGTTGCCTGATCCTCTCCTTCTTCCCCCATTTCAATCAACACCGTTGCATCTTCGAGCTGCTGCCTGACATCGAGACAGTCTTCTACAACTTTCTGTAACCGGGTTCTTTCCCGCAATAAATCCTGAGCCTGCTCTCCCTGGTTCCAGAAGTCGGGGCGAGCTATTTCCGCTTCCAATTCAGCGACTCTCTCCTGTTTGGCCGGAACGTCAAAGATACCTCCAGAGTTCGAGAAACTTTGCCTGCAATCCTTCAACAATCTCTTTTGGTTCGCGAAACATGATGACTTGCTCCTTCAAAAATATCTAATCTGATTGTCGTCCGTAGTCTCCGAATGGACACTATTCTATGATCCTGTTATCCGGTCGGTTGGAAAGGACAATCGACTATCACGGGCGGCAGGTCAAGACATATTTGTACCTGACCGGATACCCGCAGACAGAGGGTCTCAACGCCTGACATGAATCTGCAGTGCCAGGGATTCGTCGACAGCAAACTGCGAATGTCCGACCTTGAAAATATAACTCGGAAATTTTTGCATCAGAGCAATATCACTGCCGGGCAAAACCCCCATGCTCATCAGTTTCTGCATTTTTTTGTCGTCACTGGCCGCCAGATAAGCGATACCACCTGACTCACCGGCTTTGAGTTCGGTCAACGGCACAATTCCCGGAGAGCCAGAACGTCGCGCTTCGGTGCAACAATCGCCAGGAGGAATTGGATTGCCGTGAGGACAGGTACTGGGATGATTCAGCAGAGTGCAGAGTTTGGTGTCGACTCCCTGCCGTAGCAGATGTTCAAAAACACAGGCCTGCTCGTTGCCTTCCTCCCCCGCAATCCCGAGGATATCCATCGTCAGTCGTTCTGCCAGGCGATGCCTGCGCACCGCCATCCGCGCTTCGGACTCCCCTTCACGGCGCAGAAAAACCCGCTTGTCACGGATTTCGACAAAAGCACGCTGGAGCAGGTCTTTCAATTCTCCGGCATCAGCCTCGATCTGCAGATCAGCCAACAGGCACCCGACTTGATCTCCTTCTACCGTCATAACCCACAGGGACTCGAGTACTTCTTCGGCTTTTTCTGATAAAGGTTCCATCTGCTTAGCCTCTTTTCTTGGTTGAAGAAAGTAGTCGTCGCATCAACTTGCCAGGCATGGGATTACCATAACCGCACCAGGGGCAGTGAATTTTACGGCAGCCGCCGAAACAACTGCCGCAGGATGGCCGTTCAGGATCCATCTCAAGGTTGTCCGGGATCTCCCGATGGCAGAAACCACAAATCATAGTAATAAACCGGTACCGACCAGAATCCGGTTAAGCAACCACCCGGCGCTGAAGGCAAAAGAGGTGACAAAAACGAAAATAGCAACCGCGATGCGGAAACCACGCTCTTTGAACATGACCAGAAGCTGCGCAACACAGGGGACAAACAGGGTCAGGGTAACGGCCGCGACAGTTAACTGGGTGACGCTCAGCACACCAGCCATCTGCAGATCATATAGACCGGCGGCACCAAAATCGCGCCGGAAAAACCCGAACACAAAAGCTGTCGTTGCTTCCGTTGGCAGACCAATGGCTCTGACAATCGGTGACAGTGCAGCGATAACCAGATCCAGGGTATTGGTCATCTTTCCCGCCCACAGAATCACCGATGCCACGATAAACAGGGGGAAAATTTCTAAAAAGTAGCTCTTCATCCGCATCAGGGTCTTGACGCCGACATTGTACAACTGTGGTCGCCGCAGTGGCGGAATCTCCATATAGAATACCGGACGCTCCCCCGGTAGCAACCGATCCGCAAGGACGCCCACCAGCAGAAACGCACCCAGCAGGAAAACTGTCCACACCGCCAGCGCTGACGGGGCAGAGGAAAGCAGGCCAAGAATGACACCAAGCTGGGCACTGCAGGGAATGGCCAGGGCCAGCAACAGGGTTGAAATCACCCGTTCACGGCTGGTTTCCAGGGTGCGGGTCACCAGAGTGGCCATGGTGTCACAGCCGAAGCCCAGTACCATGGGGATGACGGCACGGCCGGACAAACCGATTTTCTTGAAGATACGATCGAGCATCATTGCCAGGCGTGGCAGGTAACCACTGTCCTCAAGAATCGAGAAAACCAGAAAAAATGAACCGACAATAGGCAACACCAGAGCAACTGCATAGCGCACACCGAGGGTCCAGACACCGTATTCCCCGGCAATCAGTTCAAACAACCATTCGGCGGTAAAATAGGTTTCAGAAATGGTGATCACCGACGGGTTGATGTATTCCTCAAACAGAAAACCTTCGAGAAAGTCGACCAGGGTCCCGGCACCAAAGACGCCGACAAACTGGAAAAGGCCGAAATAGATCACCAACAACAGCAACGGAATGCCGGTAAGGGGGTTCATCATCCAGGCGGATAATTTTTCGCCGAAAGATTCTTCTGCCACCCGCGTCTGGATTACCACCCCATCAAGCATCTGCCTGCTGACATGACGCCGTTCCATACCGATCTGCAAATGCAGATCAGCACGGCGGCGGAACCTGATTTCACGCAGCACCTCAACCAGTTCACCATGACCGGCTGCGTCTTCCTGCTGCTGTACCAACTGCCTGATATCCTCATCCCCCTGGATCAACAGCATCGCCATAGCTCGCCTGCTCAGGCGATACCCTCCGCGCAGCAAACTTGCCACTACGGCGAGATCCTGTTCAAGGTCGTCGCGATAAACAAACACTTTGTGGGGGCAGACGCGATAATCCCTGATTGTAGCGAAAAGTTCCTCCAGCCCGATCTTGCGCTTCATCACCGCACCGATCACCGGTACGCCAAGACGCTGCTGCAGCAGTTCAAGATCGAGCTTCATGCCAAGACGTTCGGCCTCATCAAGAATATTAACAACCAGAATAATTGGCAGGCCGGCTTCAACCAGTTGCAGGGTCATGGGAAGCATCCGCTCGATATTGCGGGCGTCAATAACATGCACCACCACATGTGGGCCTTCATTGAGCAGGATCTGCCTGCCAATCCGTTCTTCTTCGGTAATCGGCATCAGTGAATACATGCCGGGTGTATCGAGAATCTCGTAGCGCTGCTCGTGGATAAGACAGTTACCAGACGAAATTTCAACCGAGGTCCCGGGATAATTGGAGACGGTGGCATATGCCCCGGTAAGGGCATTGAAGAGAACGCTCTTGCCAACGTTCGGGTGGCCAACAAGAATAACCTTGGGCAATGCAGAAGATGATTCAGACATACCGGCAAAAACCTTCAGGGTGACGGCAGGAGTAACAAAATTCAGGAGTCTTGACTGCAACGGACGCAGCGACCGTAGAGTTCGTGGCGGTGGCTGTCAACAGTGAAATCATAGCGCTCCGCAACCTCACGCTGCAGATGCTCAATCCGCGGCTCGACAAATTCAATGATTTTACCGCAGCGGGTACACACCAGATGGTCATGATGATGCTCTGTATAGTGCGGTTCGAACCGGGTTTGACCATCGCCAAAATTAAGCTCTATAGCAATACCGCACTCAGCAAACAGCTTCAGGGTACGATGAACAGTAGCATAGCCTATGCGCGGATGGTCTTTACGCAAAAGCTGGTAGAGTTCCTCAGTGGAATAGTGCGATTTGGAATCGAGAAAGGTCTCAAGAATGATCATCCGCTGACGGGTGCTTTTAAGCCCCTGGGTGCGCAGATACTGATTGAAAACTGACACGCGATCCATCATGCCGCTGCTCCTTCCTCAGTTTGAAATTGAGTTTCAAAACTATGGCAACAGGGCACAAAGATCAAGCAAAAAGACTATCCCAGCTCGGAAGGAAAAACCTGGTACAGGAAGATGGCAATGCGGCTGAATTGGTCAAAAAACAAAAGAACACCGGCAATCATCAGTAAAACGCCGGTGGCAATTTCAACGACGCGAATATAGCGCTTGAAGCGGTCGAAAAAATTGAGAAAAGAATGAAACAACAGCCCGGATATCAGTAGCGGAAGCCCCAGCCCGGCAGAGTAAAAACTCAACAGTAACACCCCTTGCCAGGGGCCACCGCTACTGCCGGCGGCAATCGCCAGGATGGCCCCGAGGATCGGGCCGATACAGGGGGTCCAGCCGGCGGCAAAGGCGATACCCACAACAAACGTACCGACAAATCCGGCAGGCTTGTTGCGCAGGTGCAAGCGCTTTTCACCCAACAGAGAAGTAAAGCGGAATAAGCCGCTTAAATGAACGCCAAAAAGGAAAATTACGACGCCACCAACCTTCTGGATGACGCCCAGGCCTTCACGCAGATAATATTGAACCGATGCCGAAGCCAGCCCGGCCATGGCTCCAAGAGTAATGAAAACTACCGAGAAACCGGCAATAAAAATCAGACTGTGAACGAAAACCCGGGTTCGAACTTTGTTGTTGTGCGAGGAGTTATCCAGCTCGCTGAAAGACATCCCGGTAATGTAAGTAAGATAGGAAGGTACCAGAGGAATCACGCACGGAGAAGCAAAGGATAAAATTCCTGCAGTCAGGGCGATCCAGATTGTAATATCACTACCAATGTTCACTGTCTGGGGAGCCTTATCAGTTTTTCAGCAAAGATTCGACCATCCGGTAGGTGGGGTTCTGCATCCAGTCCCTGCCACCGATGACGTGTTCAACCACAACACCGTTGCGATCAATAATGTATGATTCCGGATAGCGAAAGACGCCGTAGAGCCCCTGCACTTCGGCTTTTGCATCAAGCAAAATCGGAAAGCTGTAGGAATGGCGGAGCAGATACTGGCTGACCACCTGGTGGCCGTCCGCCTCAACATTGACGGCAAGAAAGACCAGGCCCTCATCTTCGTATTTCTGATAGAGGCTTTCCATGGTCGGCTTTTCTTCACGACAGGGCGGGCACCAGGTAGCCCAGAAATTGATGACCACCACATGACCGAGGTAATCGGAAAGTGACACCATCTCCCCATCCATATTGACCAGGGTAAAGTCCGGGGCCGCCTCCCCCACCGCCACGGACGAACGGGAAGGACCACCCTGACAGCCGGCAAGGATCAATACCATAAATAACGCCGGAACAAACAGGCGCAACGGAAACAACGGAAACATTTTTTTTACTGTTAACACGTTTTATATCCTCAAACCGCTACCGATTGATTGCACCCATCAACACAAGGGGGGTCAGTCTAGTGCCCTGCAACAATAGGTTCAATGTGCATTACCGCAAAAGTTAACGACAAACCAACATATAAAAACCTGAATGTCTGATTATAGGCGAAGGTTGATGTACGGTCAATTGCAATCCGCCCACTGTCATATCAGCCTTGACGCCACACGGGTTTATCGGCAATAGACAGGAATGCCTGTTTGATCTATCCTGCTGTGCTCCAAGGAGATAAGATGCAGCCCTTTGTTGAAACAGTCATTATTGTCATGCCGGTGTTTCTGGTCATCGCTCTGGGTTTCCTGCTGCGACGCCTGGGACTGATGGATGACAACTTTCTGAAACAAACCAACAAGCTGGTTTACGTGGTCTTTCTGCCTCTGTTGCTGTTTCACCGCATCGGTCAGGCTGATTTTAGCGTTTTTTTCAACCCCGGTCTGGTGATCGGCTCGTCTGTTGCCATCGCCGCCGGCTTTTTTGTCTCTTTCGGCTATGCCGGCATACGCCGCTACCCAGGCCCGGTCAAGGGCAGCTTCAGCCAGGGTGCTTTCCGCGGCAACCTGGCCTACGTCGGCCTCGCCATCTGCATGAACGCCTATGGAGAACAGGGACTGACCAGCGCCGGCATTCTCATGGGATTTTTGGTGCCGGTCCTGAACTTCTTTGCCATCCTGGCCCTGCTGTTGCCACACCAGGGCCGCCGGCAAGGAGAAAAAACCAAATGGCTGCGCCAACTGGCCCTTAACCCACTGATTATCGCCTCATTTCTCGGACTGCTGTGGAGTTTTTTCGAGCTGCCATTACCTGTCATCATTGACCGTGCCCTGGATATCTCCACTGGACTCTCCCTGCCCCTGGCGCTACTGGCCATCGGTGGTACATTTTCCCTGGGCCAGCTCAAAGGTGATCTCAAGATCGCCGGCCTGGCCACCTTCATCAAGCTCGCCCTGCTCCCCCTGATTGCCGCTGCTATTCTGTTGTCCCTTGGCGTCACTGGCCAGGATCTGGGGATCGGCATTCTCATGGCGGCAACCCCCACGGCAACCGCGACTTATATCATGGCCCACCAGATGAAAGGAGACGCCGACCTGGCGGGCTCCATCGTCATGCTGTCAACCCTACTGTCAGCCTTCAGCTACACCATTATACTATTGATCTTCAAAGGAACCGGTCTGCTGCTATGACGACCCAAACTGCTGCCGTTGACGCCCGCAACCATTTTGAGCCACTACTGATTGGTGAACGTTTTGTCGTGATACCACCGGAGTCCGAATGCATCTGCAACTACCGCCTGCCCATCATTATGGCGCGTGGTGCCTTTGGCTCAGGCGATCATGAAACTACCCGTAGTTGCATCGAAACCATGGAAACATTAAGCTTCTCGAAATCCCCGAAAATTCTTGATCTGGGCAGCGGTACCGGCATTCTCTCCATTGCCGGCCTTAAACTCTTTGGCGGAGCGGCCTGGTGCGTCGACATAGAGGAATCTGCCGTTGCCAACGCACAGTATAATTGCAATCTGAATCAGGTTCGCGGCGTCACCCATCATTGCGGCACCTTAAACACACTGCCTGAATCCGGCTTTGATCTGGTACTGGCAAATATCTATGGGGATATCCTTCTCGATGTGGCAGAAGATCTGGTTAATCAGGCCTCAGACGGAGCGACCATTCTGCTTTCCGGTATCTTGTGGGAATATAATTTTGATGTCCGCAAGCGCTATCAACAACTGGGCTGTACGGTAATCAAAAACAGATTGATGGAAGAATTCAGTACAGTACTGCTGTGCAAACATTGAGGCTGTTATGGAACTGAGTCTAACCCAGACATTTCTAGTGTTTCTCCCCTATGGGGCCGTTTTTTTTGCCATCGGTGTCGCCATCACATCACGTCGTAAAGCCTTTGCCAATCTCACCATCGCCGGGCTGTTCTGGCTGTTGGCCGCCTTTGCTTTCAGTCATGCCCTGCACGAATGGCTGGAGATGTACCGCCATCTGCAACTGACGCAGAATAGTGAAATACTTGTTTACGTCAGATATATCAGCCTGCTCATGGCGCTGGTCTCTTTTCTGTTTTTATTCATGTTTGGTGTCAGCCTGATAAGCACACTGAAAACGACATCGAAACCATGGCCATCTCTTTTTTTCGGCGCCATGGTCCTGTTCTTTTTTGCTCACCTGGCCTGGCTGTATCCATGGGATGACCTGACACTGCTGCGTACAATTGAATACGACATGCGCAGACTGATCGCCCTTCCAGCCACGTTGTTAACAGCGACAGGCTTTTTCATCTATGCCCGGCAACTGATCGGTCAGGGTTTTCGTGGGGCCTACAACTTCATTGGCGCAGGCAGTGCTTTTGTCGCCTACGGTATCTGCACTGGGGCGATTCCCTCAGGGACGGTACTGGTACTGCCCATCGAGGTATGGCGGGCAACCAGTGCTTTTGTCATCCTGCATTTTCTCATGTACGCCCTTGATACCTTCATGGATCAACGTGAAGAAATGATCACCGAACGGCTGCAACTGGCAGCCAACAGTGAAAAACTCAGCGCCATCGGCCGCCTGGCTGCCGGGGTTGCTCATGAAATTAACAATCCGCTCGCCAACGCCTCCCTGCAACTGGAAATGCTGCGGCAGAATGTCGAAGTCAACAAGCTTCCGGAAAACGTTGCCGGCCGTCTTGATAATATTGAAAAAAGTATCGACAAATCGTCGCATATTGCCAGGGAATTACTCCTTTTTGCCGGAGGGAACATTCCAGATCCGGAACTTGCCCAGGTGTCACTAAGGCCCATCATCCAATCCGCCTGGGAAATGGCCTCCTACCGCTCACGCAACCATCAATTTCTTAATAACATCCCAACAACACTGCCTGCGGTTGAAGGAAACCACATCAAGCTCGAAGAGCTGTTTTTAAACCTGTTCCTGAATGCTCTCGATGCCATGCCGGATCAAGGCACTATTGAAATCAATGGCCTGGTGGGTGCTGATGAGGTTATTATTCAGGTGACGGACACGGGCAGCGGCATTGAAGAAAAAAACCTTGACCTGGTAATGGATCCTTTTTTCACCACCAAGGAGGTCGGTCAGGGTACCGGGCTGGGACTTTCCATCTGCTATGGAATCATGAACCAGCATGGCGGTTCCATTGAGATTGCACCGCGCATAGGTGTCAGGGGCGCCCAGGTCACTCTGACATTTCCTCTGATCGGCAAATCACGCCCGAAGCGAGATAACCACTGATGAATAAAATTCTTGTTGTTGACGATGACCGCGAACTCCGCACTACCCTGGCAGAAGTTCTGGAGCAGGAAGGGTTACCGGCGGTATCAGCACAGAGTGCCGATGATGCCTTGAACCAACTGCAGCAGGAATCCTTCGACCTGATCCTCCTCGACCTTGTCATGCCGGGAACCGACGGGATGTCGGCCATCCCGCTGATCAGAAAGCTGGCACCGCGCAGCCGCATCATCGTCATGACCGCCTATGCCTCGGTGCAGAATGCCGTCCAGGCCCTGCAACAGGGGGCTGACGACTATATCGTCAAACCATTCAAAATTGATGCCTTCATGCTGACGGTGCGCCTGAATCTGCAAAAAACACGCTTTTGTGAAGAAACGGAAGCTGCCGATCTGGACAAAATATTCAACGGCCTCGCCAATGGATTGCGCCGCCAGACATTGCAACTCTTAAGCCGCCAAGGGCAGATGCGTTTTATGGATCTGGTTCGCGCCCTGGAGATTGAAGATCACACCAAGGTCAATTTTCACCTTAAAGTACTGCGTGAAAGCGGTTTTATCGACCAGACGCCGAACAAGCTCTACGAACTCACTACCAACGGCCAACGCGCAGCGACCTGCTTATCTTACATCTGCAAAAGCCTCGAAGCTTGAGCTTAAGCCCCCCCCGATCGCACCCTGAAAACTCATCATTTCAGCTAGCTCATCCCTTGTGAAGTTTTCTTCACAGGCTGATCGATTATTGTTGACAAGTTTTATCTAGTTTTGCTTGCAGCCCACCTCTAGGATAGGCAGCATCACCGTTGACTATTCACCGAACCAACACAACAACTGCCACATGGAGGTAAAAATGGATTTATCTGCTAACACCAAGCGATTACTCAAGATCACTGCTATCGTGATGCTGGTAGCAACAGCCGGTTTCTTCACGGCCCACGCTGCATCGCACTCAAAGGCACGCGCCAACGCCGAAGCCCAGATGGACAAGGCAACATACGTAGGGGCTGACACCTGCAAACGCTGCCACGCCGATTATCATCAAGGCTGGGCGGCAACCGTTCATGGTGACATGATTCAGGACCCCAAGGTGGCCATGAAACCTGAAGCAAAGGCAATGCTGGAGTACGCTCTTAAAAATCCGACGGAGAAAATTCCAGCCGGCAAATACACCAGTGGCTGGAAGGAAACCCCCACCTATGGTGACCTTCTCAAATACGGTCCACATCGTGATAGTAGTAGAGAAGGCTCAATCAGCAGCCTCGACGAAATCGTATATACGGTCGGCGGCAAGTGGAAGCAGCGCTATGTAGTCCAGACCGACGACGGACACGTCTTCCTCAACTGGCAGTATTACTGGACAACAGAAGACGGCAAAGACAACAATCCTCGCGCCCATACCTACAATGAAAACCGCTCATACGAAGATCGCTGTCTGGCATGCCACTCCACCGGCTATGACTATGATCTGTCCAACAGCATTGATCGCTCTGTAGCCAGCGGCTATCAAATGACTGATGTGGTCGCAAATCTGGGTGTCAGTTGTGAAGCCTGTCATGGCCCCGGCAGTGCTCACATCAGCAACATTAGAGATAAGTCACTAATCATCAATCCAAGCGAATTCAGCAACCAACAGCAGCTGGACACCTGTGGTGCCTGCCATGCACGCAATAACAAATGGCACGAAAACACCTATCGTAATGACACACCTAAATTCCTGATTGGTGACAACCTGGATGAACTGGTTGAAATTGCCCGCATGGAACACACTCCCAACCGTTTTTATGAGGATGGAGCGGGCAAATCACATCGCATGGAATACAACGACATGGAACAAGGGCCCAAAGCCGGCATGACCTGCACCAGCTGTCACAACCTGCACAAGGAAAATACCTTGAAGATGGAGTTTTCTGCTCTGTGCGCGAGCTGCCATGGCCCTGATCACGGCTACGATATCGACAAGGTGATGCCCAAGAGAGCATATAGCTCCAACATTCCCGACATCCGCACCCATACCTTCATCCTGGATGAAAATGGCTACGCTGTTGGTGACCCGAACTTCAAAGCATCTGCAAGTAAGTAAACGCCTTACATCCATAGAAGTATCAACAACACACCGGGCAGATGTCGACAGACATCTGCCCGGTGCCTTTTCCAGCGACACCTGTTCTTTTCCCCTTTCATTCAACACAGTATCTGACCTGCATGTTATAATTGTGAGCAACTTAAAAACCGGAGGATGCATGCGCATCGTAGCATCGCTACTGCTGGCTGGTTTGTTGCTGCTGACTGGTTGTTCCAACGGTGACTGGCGCACTGCCAGCCGGGAACCGGCGGGAATAGCTCCCGACCCGGCTCTGAACCGGGAAGCAGTGGTGCAAATATACGCAGCTCGCGCCTGGGGTTGGCGTGGCTGGTTTGCCGTCCATACCTGGATTGCCACAAAGGGTTCAGACCAGCCATATTACACCGTGTACGAAGTCATCGGCTGGCGCGCTAACCGGGGCTTGCCGGTGTTAAGAATTGAACTCGATGTTCCGGATCGCTACTGGTTCGGCCAAAAACCTCGCCTACTGGCTGATTACCGTGATGGTGAAGCAGTCGCTCTGATAGAGCAGATTGAAACTGCCGCATTCAATTATCCGTGGCCGACGGAGTACCGTGTGTTTCCCGGCCCTAACAGCAATACCTTCACTGGCTGGGTTATCAACCAGGTTCCCGACCTTGACGCACGCCTTCCCTTCTCTGCTATCGGCAGTAGTTACGGCAGGTAACCAGCCGCTTTCCCGCCTCTTCGCTTGAACAGGTGCATGTGTCCTGCTAGAATTTGTGCGCATCTATTGGCAGGCGATAGCATACAGGACAATTCAGGGTCGGCAACAGAAACATCCAGACTCCAGAGGAGAGGCATTTTTATGTCATCTGCACAAGAAAATTTACCATACAGCGTCAGCAATCCTCACAACGTCGACACTGATGAAATTGTCAAACAACTTGACAGCCCATCCAAGGGTCTGAGCTCTGATGAAGCGCAAAAACGCCTTGAAGAAGTTGGTCACAACCGCCTTCCGGCTGCGGAAAAGGAAGGTATTTTCAAGCGTTTTTTCAAACATTTTCACAATCTGTTGATCTATGTGTTGCTCGCCGCAGCGGTGTTGACAGCCATTCTAGAGCATTGGATTGATACTGGCGTCATTCTCGCCGTAGTCATTATCAATGCGGCCATCGGCTTTATTCAGGAAGGCAAAGCCGAAGAGGCTCTCGAAGGCATTCGCAAGATGCTGTCGCTCCAGGCACTGGCATTACGCGACGGCCGCTGGGTCGAAATTGACGCCGAAGAACTGGTTCCCGGTGATCGGGTCAAGCTGCGTTCCGGCAACCGGGTCCCTGCTGATATGCGTCTGATTGAAACAACCCACCTGCAGATCGAAGAATCGGCCCTGACCGGCGAATCCCAGGCCTCTGACAAATCAACAATGGCGACAGATGCTGACGCCGGTATCGGCGATCGCGATGGGATGGCCTTTTCCGGTACCCTGGTCACCACCGGTCGGGGTATCGGCGTCGTCACTGCCACCGGTATCCATACCGAAATCGGTCGTATCACCACGATGATCGCCGAAGTCGAAAAGATCGCCACCCCCCTGACCCGCCAGATGAACACCTTTGGTAAACTGCTATCGGTGGTTATAGTCGTCATGGCGATGGTCATGTGGTTTATCGGTTGGTTTTTTCACGACTACACTGTGGGAGAACTGTTTCTTTCCGCCATCGGTTTTGCTGTGGCTGCTATTCCTGAGGGGCTGCCCGCCATCTTCACCATCACCCTCGCCCTGGGAGTCCAACGCATGGCACGGCGTAACGCCATTACCCGCAAGCTCAACGCCATCGAGACCCTGGGTTCAGTGACAGTTGTCTGTTCAGATAAAACCGGTACCCTCACCCGGAATGAAATGACCGCCCGCCACCTGGTAATAGCCGACAGCATTTACAACATCAGCGGCACCGGCTATGCGCCGGAAGGGGAGATTACCCTGGATGATCAACCTGTCAAGCTGAAGGAGCATCAGCATCTTTTCAGCCTGATTGAAACTATGGCCATCTGTAATGATTCACAGATCGTTGAAACAGACGGTCAATGGCAGGTCTCAGGAGAACCGACAGAAGGCGCATTGCGAACCCTCGCCGCTAAAAGCAACTTCGATGAAAACAATTACGAGCGCGTTGCGACCATTCCCTTCGAATCGGAAAACAAGTTCATGGCAACCCTGAATCGTGTTCCCGCCGGCGAACTGATCATCTTCGTCAAAGGCGCTCCGGATCAACTGCTTGATCGCTCGACCTTTCAGCGCAGCACTGCAGATGGTGATGAACCCCTTGATCGTGATTTCTGGGAACAACAGGTCGAGGAGTTAAGCAGTCAGGGCCTGCGGGTTCTGGCGGCGGCCGTGCGTCCTGCCGAAGAAGGGCAGAAAGACCTTAACATCAGCGATATTGAATCTGATTTAACCTTCCTCGGCCTGGTGGGTATCATTGATCCGCCCCGCCCGGAGGCGATCGACTCTATCCACATTTGTCACGATGCCGGCATTCAGGTAAAGATGATAACCGGTGATCATGCCGGCACCGCTGTTGCCATCGGTCGCGAAATGGGGATTAAAAACGCCGACCAGTTCATCACCGGGACCGAACTGGAAAAGGCCTCGGATCAGGAGCTGATCCAGATAGCCAGAGACAACAATATCTTTGCCCGCACCAGCCCGGAACATAAACTGCGCCTGGTGAAAGCCCTGCAGGCCAGCGGCGATGTGGTAGCAATGACCGGCGATGGTGTCAACGATGCCCCGGCCCTGAAACGCGCCGATGTCGGCATTGCCATGGGAATCAAGGG
>SLDV01000114.1 GCA_007125165.1 Geobacteraceae bacterium
CTCAGAACACGATAGACGCTGCTGGGGCTGACGGCAACAACATCTTGATCAAGCATCATAAAGGTCAGGCGGCGATAGCCTTCCAGCGGATGCTTCTTGAAAAATTCGATAATGGCCTGTTTCTCCCAGACTGCCAGCCAGAAATCACGGGGAATCAGGGCGTTATGCTCATTGGCTTTGCCGTAACGGTTCTGCCAATCGTAATATTTGCTGGGGGCGATCCCTACAGATGCGTCACGGCGATATCGGTCTTTTTCGCCCAGTACTTGACGAAATCGACGACGGCATCACGGGTATCATGGGGAACCCAGGACGCTTTTAGCGAACCCCAAGATCTTTTTTTAACTGAACATGCTCCTCCAGCAATTCGGAGAGAACATCGTTCTTGGTCTGCAGCTTGGCTTCAAGTTGCTCGATCCGTTTTTTTTCGGCGTTCTTCTTGTGGCCGTTGGCCTTCTCAAAGGCTGCAGAACCGTTCTCGAAAAACTCCTTCTGCCAGCGGTAGAAAACCGTCGGTTGCAGATTGTATTCGTCGCAAAGGTCAGAGACGGCAACGTGATCAACCAGGTGCCGCTTGAGGATGAAGACTTTCTCCTGACCGGTGTAGTTTTTTCGTTGTTTGCGCATGGTGAATTCCTCCGTTGTTGTAGACTAACTCAAACGGTTGAATTCTCCAATTCACGCTGAACCAAAACACGTTTCTGTGAGGAAACTATAATATTTCTGACTCCCTCCGAGTCATTTGACCGGGAAAGAAAAACACTTTGAAGGATTACAGTCGGAGGCTTTATATTAAGCAGCAATGATTACGCTCAGTTCAGAAAAAGGTTCTGACGTAATCTAAGAAAAAATGCGGAATGACCAATAGTATTTTCTGAACGGCCCGGTATTTTTGGGAATGTATTTCAGTAGCTGATTTGATGCTCTAGATTACGTAAACAATCGAAACATCAAGGACCTTTATCACTTATCTTCACGCGCGTACTGTAATTTCAAAGGACAACACCTTTGAAGAATAGGAGCAAGCGTGATGATTCGTAATAAAACTGACTGGGAAACCATATCAAGACACTACCGGGCAGGGTGCCGGTCCCTCCGTGACATTGGCAATGAGTACGGCATATCCGAGGGCGCCATCCGTAAGCGAGCAAAGAAGGAAGGCTGGCCCCGCGACCTGTCCGAACAGATCAAAGCCAAGGCTACCGAGAAGGTACGCATTGAAGCGGTGCGCGGCGGTACGCAAGGTGCGTCCGAGCGTAGCATCATAGAAGCCGAATCAGACATACAAAGCCGGGTAGCTTTATCTCATCGCAAAGACATTCCGCAAAAGCGTGAGCTGGTCGCCAAGCTATTTGCAGAGATCGAAGCCATGACTGACAACAAAGAGCTGTCCGAGACGCTGCAGGAAGCCCTGGCGAATGACGATGCTAAGGTGCTGGCGCAGGCGGTCAATAAAGTTGTATCGCTGCCGCAACGGATCAAAGGAACAGCTGACCTGGTCAACGCCTACAAGACGCTGATCATGTTGGAGCGTGAAGCCTTCGGGATTAACGACGACGCTGGATCTTCCGAAGACGCCCTGGCCAATCTCATCAAGAAGGTGCAGGCCCGGCGAGTGGATCTCGTGCAGGCGGCAAGGGCTAGTAGCTATGATACATATTGATTCTTTGACGATGTGTTTAGGCGTGGGCAAATCAGCACAATCTCTGCATCTCTGCAGCGCTTATTAAAAATATAGCGTACACCCTTGCGCGTGGGCTATAGAATGATGTGAACTGAGGCAGATCAAGTACAACAGTCCGGTTGATGCGGGAGAAAACAGTTTTTTGGTTTTTTTTGCGGTAATTGTAGCGGTAAATGCCTCAATGAAAGTTATTTATTCAATAATAATGCTAGATACATAGGTCACTTCTTTCAATGGACACCCCCTCCGCCAAATACACAATGGCCATTCCATGGGGGTGGCCATTGTGCATTGCATTCAGGCGGCCCTGTTAACCGAGAATGCCTCGAATACAACCAATCAGTCGAACTTTAACTTCATTTCCCATAGTGTCACCAGAAGATCGACTTCCCGGCCAGGGCTTCAGCACTGTGCGCCAGGGGACGTTTAGCGAGCAGATATCTGTTATTGACCGCTACGTTGAGCGTGTTCAACAAAAATCAGGCTGTCTGTATCAAAGCCCTTCTCCCTGGCAGTTGCCATCAGCTGTTGTGTGACCTCATCCGCCAGATGCGGTTGTCGGGCAAGAATCCATAGATAGGACGTATCAGGGCCGCTGATCAGGGCGTAGTTGTAATTTTTCTGATCGATCTCAAAGATTATGTATGAGGCGTAAAACGGTCCAAAGAACGACACCTTTAAAAACCCCTGATCCGTTCGGCGCACGAACCGGGCTTTGCCTTGTGCCTCTTTCCAGCGATCGTTGCCTTTGTCATAGCCGCGATTGACTACCCGGACCGATCCGTCATCGCGCAGGCTGTAGTCGGCGGTTACGTGGCTTAAGCCGCGCTCAAAGGAATGATCAAGGCGGGCGATTTCGTACCAGCGGCCCATGTAACGATCCAAATCAAAGCTGTCGACTGGCTCGACCCCTTCCGGGAGGCCAACACAGCCGGTCAGCAGCAGCATTGCAACAGCAGATATCTTTTTGATCATGGGTTCCCTTCTCTTTGTAGCAAAAAGTTGTTGAGACCAAAGATGTTACTGGTTAATGCCAGTTTATTCGCCAGGTCTTTCGGTTTCAGCCAAGAACGACGAACATCAGCACGATGGTTAAGGATCGGAGGATACGGGATAGCATGGCTACTTCAGCCCTTCAGATGGTTGGCAATTTGTTCGGGGGTGAGGAGCTTGCCTTGCGATACCACGTTGCCGTCGATGACCAGCCCCGGCGTGGTCATGACGCCGAAGGCCATGATGTCGTTGAGCTGGGTGACCTTTTCGATCTGGCATTCAATGCCGGCGGCCTGAGCGGCCTTTTCGGCGTTGGTGGTCAAGTCGTTACATTTTTTACAGCCGGTTCCGAGGATCTGAATTTTTTTCATTGTTTTACTCCTTGTTGGAAATTGTTGAATTAAGCCTTATTTATTAGCACCAGTCTTCCGCTTGAACCCTTCTCCTGGGAAAGAAGGTGGCTGAAAACCCCCTCAGTCTAGCTCTCTCCCTCCGGGAGAGCGAATAAGATTGTAACTACGGAAGATTAGTACCAATCAAGTAGGCATTTATCAGGGGAAAAAATGACCATAAATCATCCCGCTGATGGTCGCCATAATGACCACCAGGGTGACAAAGGTGGCGGTTTTTTTGATCCCCATGACACTGTTGATAACCAGCATATTGGGCAAACTAAGGGCCGGGCCTGCCAGTAGCAGGGCCAAGGCCGGACCGTTGCCCATGCCGGCACCCATTAATCCTTGCAGGATCGGAACTTCGGTGAGGGTGGCAAAGTACATGAAGGCGCCGACCACAGAAGCGAACAGGTTGGCCCACAGGGAGTTGCCGCCCACCAATCCGGCGACCCAGGCCGATGGGATCAGTCCTTCGTTATCGGGACGTCCCAGAAGGGCACCGGCAATAAGGACACCGAAAAACAGCAGGGGCATGATTTTCTTGGCAAAATCCCAGCTCTCGGCGGCCCAGTTGCGTAGTTCGCTTGTTTCGCTGCGATCCAGGGTCGTCAGCAGGGACAGGCCGATCACCCCGACAACAAAGGGGATCAGCGGGTAGTCCGGCCAGATTAGTGCGGTTACCAGCACCGCAACTGCGACCATCAGCATCTTTATTTGGCTGACACCAAACCAGAGAACCAGAATCACGGCCAGCATGATGGCAAAGAAACTGGTCAGATACCACTTTGACGCATAAATCGTGGCCCAGAGACCCGAACTGTCGCCGGGGCTGCCCCAGTTGGCAAATACCAGAATGCCGACCATGCTGCCGAAATACAGAGCGTTCTGCCATAGCGGGCGACTGACTTCAGCTTCAGGCATAGCAGCAGAATTGATGCGTTGCTGATCGTCCTTGCGGAA
>SLDV01000068.1 GCA_007125165.1 Geobacteraceae bacterium
ACTTTGGTCTCGGGCGTGAACGGGCCAGGAATACGGCGGCTTTCCTGGCGCGGGAGTTGAGCCTGCCGGCAGAGCGGATCGAGATCAGAACCGCTGGACCTTTCGAGCCGGTGGCGAGCAATGACAGCGACGAAGGGCGGGCCCAGAACCGCCGGGTTGAGATATTTTTCAGTTACGATGAACGCGTCACCATTGTGGAAGAGGTGCCCGTCAGTAAGATGAAACCGCAGAAGGTGTCGACAGATCCGCAACTGTTGCAAAGTTGTGCCCAGGTGTTGGAGACCTACACCGCAGCAGTGCCTTCGCCCTACCGTATCAGTGTTGACGGGGTTCCCCTGGCTGATGAAGAGGGCACCATTGATCCCGATATTCAGCGTTGTACCGACCTGATGCTGGCTCGGGCCGACATCCAGGTGCGCTTTGATGGCCTGGAGTCAACACCCTGGTTAAACCTCAGTGTCGACAGGGACAGTGCCGTGCGGGGTCAACCTGTAACCTTTACTGCCTACAGCAACTATGAATACTGGATCAAGCAGCGTGAAGTGCGTATTTTTGCTGCCGGACAATCACTACAGAGCGAACCATTGTTGATCCTGCCCATGGATGACAGGGGGCAGGTGCAGTGGGCTCCGGAACAGTCGATTCCGGACCGGGTTGAATACCTGCTGCGCGTCTATGATGCTCATGGTGCTTTTGACGAAACCTATTCTTCGGCCCTGCTGGTGGACAATCAACCCTTTGCCGACAAGGATAATCGCCAGGAAAAACGTGAACAGCTTATCGGCTATGGTGAAAACCGGATTCGCCTGCACAACATTCCGGTACGTGGGGGAGCCATTACCGTCAACGGCAGTAATATCCCGCCGTCGAGCACTGTCACGGTGCTGGGGCGACCGGTGCCGGTGGCGGCCAATGGGCGTTTTGCCGTGCGTCAAATCCTGCCGCCGGGACATCATGAAGTGGATGTTCAGGTGGTTAATGAGTTGGGACAACTGGATTTCAACCGTCGTCTGTATCTGCCGGAGAATGAATGGTTCTATATCGGTATCGCTGATCTGGTTGTCGGGCGCAATAAAACCAGTGGTCCCGCCGAACTGGTGACAACGGATACCCAGCATTTTGATGATAAAATCTATATTGATGGACGCCTGGCATTCTACCTCAAAGGGAAAATCAAGGGGGAATGGCTGCTGACGGCAGCAGCAGATACCCGCGAGCAACCCATCAAGCACATCTTTTCCAACTTCGATGAGAAAGATCCGCGCTATCTTTTGCGACGACTTGATCCTGATCAGTATTATCCGGTCTATGGTGACGATTCCACCGCTGTTGACGATGCTCCCACCAGCGGCAAGTTTTACGTCAAGCTCCAGCGCGGCGATTCCCATATCATGTGGGGTAACTTTCAGACCCGCTGGACCGGGACTGATTTTGCCCGGTTCAATCGGGGCATGTACGGTGCCAATCTTTATCTTCTTTCAGATGATGCCACCAGCTTTGGTGAGCGCCGGACATCTGTTGATCTGTTTGCCGGTGATCCCGGTACCCTGGGTGGTCGGGACGAGTTTCGAGGTACCGGCGGCAGCCTGTTTTATTTGCGGCGCATGGATGTGACCCGTGGTTCGGAAAGGGTCTGGGTAGAGGTGCGCGATCGCGATTCCGGGCTGGTGCTGCAGGCAATTCCCCTGGTATCAGGGCAGGATTATGACCTCAACCCGATTCAGGGACGGTTGCTGTTGACGTCGCCCTTGTCATCGATGGCGGCAGACAGTCAATTGGTCCGGAGCGGGTCCCTGTCAGGACATCCGCAGTATCTGGTGGTGACCTATGAATATACCCCGAACTTGCGTGAAGTGGACAACCTTACCCTCGGGGGCAGGGCGCAACACTGGTTTGGTGATCATTTACATATCGGCGCTAGCGGCTATCGTCAGGAAGAAGATGCCAGCAAGCAGCGCCTCGGAGAAGTTGATGCGACCTTCCGTTACTCTCCCGGCACCTATGTGCGCACAGAGGTGGCCCAATCCAAAGGGGCAGGAAGTGGCAGCACCAGTTCGGTAACCGGAGGCTTTGAGTTTGAGCCCCAGGGGGCTTCCGGGGAGCGGGCTTATGCACAACGAGTGGAAGGTGCCGTTGATTTATCCGACATCAGTCAGGTCCAGGGAGACCTTCGTGCTTATTGGCAGCGCCGTGAAGCAGGGTTTTCCGCTCCCGGACAACTGACAAATGAAGAAATAGAGCAATTTGGAGGCCGCGTTAAGACGCGTCTGACCAATGACCTTGAACTGGAAACCCGTGCCGATGTAAAAGCATCGGACAGTCAGGATACCATTGCTGCTGAAGTGCGGGCCAATTACCAGATCAACAGCGAGTGGGACCTGTCGGTTGGTCTGCGTCACGATGATCTGGATACCAATGTGACCGGGTCGAGTCCGACCTGGTCGCAACATGGGCGTCGCACTGATCTGGCCGGGCAGCTGGGCTATAAACCGAAAGACGGCAACTGGTCTGTTTATGGTTTTGGTCAGGGCACAGTCAAGCGTACCGGTGACCGCAGAAATAATAACCGGGCAGGATTGGGCGGCCGCTATCGGATGCTGGCACCTCTGACCTTAAGCGGTGAGGTGTCGGGAGGTTCCGGTGGCTTCGGTAGTCAAGTGGGTGCCGACTGGCGTGTCAACGAGCGGTCGCAACTCTACTTAAACTATGTCCTTGATACCGACCGTACCGACAGTCGTTACCGGGGCCGACAGGGTCAGTTAACAGCGGGAGGCCGTCAGCGTTATTCAGAGGCCCTGACTGTTTTTGCTGAAGAACGCTACCTTCATGGCAGTGGCCCGTCGGGGCTGATTCACGCTTTCGGGCTTGATCTCGCGGCATCGGATCGTTGGAACTTCGGTTTTAAGGGCGAAAGTGGAAGGCTGTCTGATCCCCTTGGAGAAGATCTCAAACGCACGGCCATGTCATTATCGGCCGGGTATGTGTATGACCGGGTCCGTTATGCCGGCAATCTGGAATGGCGTCACGAGGACGGGTCCACCAGCGGCAAACGTATCACCTGGTTGTTGCGTAATTCCATCGGTTATCAGACGACCCCGGCATGGCGTTTTCTTGGTAAGCTGAACCTGGCTTTTTCCGATAGTCGCCAGGGAGACTTTTTTGACGCGGAATTTGTTGAAGCCGTGGCAGGATATGCCTATCGCCCGGTCGACAATGATCGTCTTAACGCCCTGTTCAAGTATACTTTCTTCTATGACCTGCCGTCCGCCGGGGCTGTGACGGCATCAAATCAACTGCCCGATTACGCACAGAAAAGTCATATCTTGTCCGTCGATGGTATGTACGACCTTTTACCCTGGTTGAGCGTTGGCGGCAAGTACGGTTACCGTTATGGAGCCCTGCGCGACAGTCGGGTTGGCGGCACCTGGTTTTCATCCAATGCCCATTTGGGAATTATCCGCACAGATCTGCACTTTGTACATCAGTGGGACGCTGTCATTGAGGGGAGAATGTTGCGGGTAAGTAACGAAAACAGTGTTCGTCAAGGGATGTTGCTGGCTTTGTATCGGCACGTCAATCGTCATGTCAAGCTCGGGGCCGGGTATAACTTTACCGATTTTTCCGATGACCTTACCGTTGTCGATTATCGATCTCGGGGCTGGTTTATTAATCTGATCGGGAAAATGTGATGAGGTTGTAAATATTTTTCAGACGGCGATACCTGGGGTATCGCCGTTTTTTTATCCACTTTGCTCCAGTGGTATTACTTACACGATCGCAACAGATGAAATCTGCCAATCATCTGGATTCTGCGACTACGCGCAGAATGACAACGAAACATTTTGACAGTAAAAGACCGTCATTCTGCGTGTAGCGAAGGGAAATCGCAGAATCCAAGTCCAGTTTCCAGCCCTACTGGAGTAAACTGGTCAACCAGATTTTTGTTTTTGTTTGATCCCCGGTCGATTAACATTGATGCTTTCGCAAGAAAGCCATTTCGGGGATGGCTAAGCAAAAAACGGCAGATGCAAGGCGCGCAATTGTCGAACAATGAGGAGTACTTATGTACTTCGAAGCAGTGAGACAATGGCAGCAACGCCGCAGTTGGCGAGTTTTTGCGACGCCATCAACATTGAATCTGTCGGTCTTAAGGAGATACAGGAAACGAAAGTGAGATCATCATGAATTATGTCTATTTAAACGGTCAATTTATCGCTGAGGACAAAGCCTGCGTATCGGTGCTGGATCAGGGTTTTTTATACGGGGACGGGATCTTTGAGAGTTTTCGCTCGGTGGGTGGCAAGCTCAACCAGTTCCCCCTGCATTATCAGCGTCTGGTCCTATCGGCCGAGGCCCTGTCCTATCCGGTGCTGTTTTCACAGCAGGAACTGGAGCAGCATCTTCTTGAGTTGCAGCGGCGTAACCAGTTGCTGAACGGCTACTTCCGCATCACCATTACCCGTGGCCTGGGACAGGTCGGGTTTTTACGTGACATGGAGAGCTCCCTGACCTGTCTGATTATCGGCAGGGAGTTTAAAGGCCTTGATGAGCAACTGTACCAGCAGGGGGTGGCTCTGGCGGTGGCAAAGACCCGGCGCAATGCCCCGGAAGCCATTAATCCCAAGATCAAGTCGATCAGTAATCTCAACAGCCTGCTGGGCAAACTGGAGGCCAAGGCGGCGGGAACCCTCGAGGTGATCATGCTCAACAGTCGCGGTCATCTGTGTGAGGGTTCGGCTTCCAACCTGTTTTGGGTTCGGGATGGCTGGGTCTTTACGCCGGATGTTTCCACCGGTCTTCTTGAGGGGGTAACGCGCTCCACCATCATGCGCCTGTGTGAGGACAAGCTGAAACTGCGGGTGATCACCGGCGAGTTCCGGCTGCAGGACCTGCACTATTCCGATGAGGTCTTTATCACTTCCACTTCTCTGGAGGTGTTACCCGTGGTGCGCGTGGATGATTTTGTCATCGGTAACGGGAAGGTGAGCGTGGTCGCGCGTAATTTGCGGGCTGAGTTGCAGCGGGATATGGGGATGGCGGTGCTTTCCTGAACAGTTTTTTGTCCACGGAAAACACGGAAGGACACGGAAAAAGCTGAAACAATACAATAAATGGATTAGGTCTAAGGAGCTGAAAGATGAATAGCTCCAGTGAATCAAATGTTACTGATTATTGCCAATTTTCCATAGATACTGCTTTATACCCTCTCCCTGAGGGAGAGGGCCAGGGTGAGGGGGAGTTTTTGACCTTGTCCGGCAATAGGCTTTTTTCAGCCTGAATTTCCGTGCTTATCCGTGCTTTCCGTGGACAATCTGTTTCACTACTTCAACTTCCAGCTTGTTCCTTCGCGGCTGTCGAGCAATTCAATCCCGCGCTCCTCAAGTTCGGCGCGGATCTGGTCGCCGCGTTCAAAATCCTTGTTTTGTCGGGCAACGAGACGTTCCTCAATCAGTTGCTCAATCTCCTCGCGACTAATATCCAGCCCGGCCAATCCAGCCAGTTTTACCTTCTCCAGCCACTGTTGCGGTTGTGAGCCAAGAATGCCAAGGATACTGCCCAGTTCGATGATGGTGGCGTGGAGATCCTTGACCTGGGCGACCAGTTCCGGTTTTTTAGTGAACTTTTTGGTGGCAATCAGCCGGTTGATATTGCGCACTCCCTCAAACAGGTGAGCAATGGCCAGGGCGGTGTTGAAGTCGTCATTCATGGCCTCAACAAATTGCTGCTTGAGCTCAGCTCCCAGGGTGCTGACCGGTACTGCCGGGTCCGCAGGAATAGCACCGGTGGTTTGCTCGGCACTGTGGAGTGCTTCGTAGAAACGGCTCAATCCTGTGCGGGCTTCCTTGAGGTTGAGATCAGAAAAGTCGATGGGGGAACGGTAATGGGCGGTGAGGATGAAAAAGCGTACCACTTCAGCATCGTAGACCTTGAGAATGTCACGGATGGTGAAAAAGTTGCCCAGGGACTTGCTCATCTTCTCCTGATTGACATTGACAAAACCGTTGTGAACCCAGTACTTGACGAAGGGTTTGCCACTGGCGCCTTCACTCTGGGCAATCTCGTTTTCGTGGTGAGGGAAGATCAGGTCGCGCCCACCGCCATGGATATCGAAGCTGTCACCGAGCAGGGACGAGCTCATGGCTGAACACTCGATGTGCCAGCCCGGACGCCCCGGTCCCCAGGGGGAGTCCCAGCTTGGTTCCCCCGGCTTGACCGCTTTCCACAGGGCAAAGTCCATAGGGTTGTGCTTCTGCTCCCCCGGTGCAATCCGGGCTCCGGCGAGCATCTCATCCTTGTTGCGTTTGGAGAGCTTGAGGTAGTCGGGAAAGCCGTCGACCCGGTAGTAGACATCGCCATTGGACTCGTAGGCCAGCCCCTTGTCGATCAATGTCTGACTGATACTGATAATCTCGTCGATGTAGGCGGTGGCACGGGGTTCGTGGGTCGGTTTGACCAGCCCCAGGGCGTCCATATCTTCATCGAACGCGCGGATAAATTCTTCTGCCAGTTCCTGACTGGGAATACCGCGCTCGTTGGCCCGATTGATGATCTTGTCATCAACATCGGTGTAGTTGCGCACATAGGTGGTGTCAAAGCCGATGTACTGCAGATAACGAAAAATCACATCGAAAACAATGTTGGCGCGGGCATGACCGATGTGACAGTAGTCGTAAACCGTAACGCCGCAGACATACATCTTGACCTTTCCCGGTTCCAAAGGCTCAAAGTTCTCTTTTTTGCCACTCAAGGTGTTGTAAACACGTAAGCTCATCGTTGTCTCCAGGAATCGAATTTACCACAGGGGCACAGAGACACTAAGGTCGTACGACGCGTCTAAATCTGTGTAAAGGCAGGTCAGCACTCGACAAGTTTTTTGTCTCTGTGCCTCAGTGTCTCTGTGGTGAACATATTTACTCTTTAATCTTTTCCCAAGTATCACGCAGGGTGACGGTGCGATTGAACACCGGTTGTCCCGGCCACGAATCCTTGCTGTCGATAGTAAAATAGCCAATGCGCTCAAATTGAAAGGTCGCACCAATATTCTCATTCATCAAGCCTGGCTCCGCCAGACCTTTGATGACGCTGTATGACTCCGGATTCAGGGCATCAAGAAAGTTTTCCGCCTTATCCGGATTTTCAAGCTGAAACAGGCGGTCATATTGACGGATTTCTACCGTCTTGGCATCGCGGGCGGAAACCCAATGAATGATTCCTTTCACCTTGCGTCCGTCCGCCGGGTTTTTCCCCAGGGTATCGAGATCGGCGCTGCAGCGTAGTTCTATCGCTTCCCCTCGCTCATCACGGATAACTTCATCACAGCGGATGATATAAGCATTACGCAGGCGCACCTCACGCCCTGGCCCGAGGCGGAAGAACTTCTTTGGCGGATCTTCCATGAAGTCATCGCGCTCGATGTAGATTTCGTTGCAAAAAGGGAGCAATCGTGTGCCGGCTCGTGGGTTCTGGGGGTGATTGGCAGCTTCCAACTCATCCGTCTGGTCGGCCGGATAGTTGCTGATGACGACCTTGAGGGGATTCAGAACAACCTGGCGGCGCGGCGCGGTTTCGTTAAGCTGTTCCCGGACACATTCTTCCAGCACCGACAGATCGATCCAACTCGCGGCACGACCGACGCCGATACGCTCACAGAAGGTGCGGATGGCTGCCGCCGGGTAGCCACGACGACGCATCCCCACCAGGGTCGGCATGCGGGGATCGTCCCAGCCGTTGACATGCTTTTCCTTGACCAGCTGCAGCAGTTTGCGCTTGCTCATCACCGTGTAGCTTAAGTTGAGGCGAGCAAATTCGATCTGCTGTGGCGCAAAGATATTGAGTTCGCGGATGAACCAGTCGTAAAGCGGACGGTGATCTTCAAATTCGAGGGTACAGATCGAATGGGTCACTCCCTCGATGGAATCCCCCTGACCATGGGCATAATCATACATGGGGTAGATGCACCAGTTGTCGCCGCTGCGATGATGATGGGCATGAAGAATCCGGTACATGGCCGGGTCGCGCAGGTTGATGTTGGGCGAGGCCATATCAATTTTTGCCCGTAAGACATGGCTACCGTCCGGAAATTCTCCCTGTTTCATCCGTTCGAACAGATCGAGATTCTCGGCTACGGAGCGGTCACGGTAGGGGCTGGCGACTCCGGGTTCGGTCAGGGTGCCGCGATTGACGCGCATCTCTTCCGCGCTTTGGCTGTCGACGTAGGCCTTGCCCTGCTTGATCAGTTCCACAGCCCACAGATAGAGCTGTTCAAAAGTATCGGAGGCATAATACAGGTGTTCACCCCAGTCAAAGCCAAGCCACCGGACATCCTTCATGATGGCGTCAACATATTCAGTCTCTTCCTTGCTCGGATTGGTGTCGTCAAAGCGCAGATGGCAGCGGCCACCGAATTCCCGGGCCAGCCCGAAGTTCAGGCAGATACTCTTGGCGTGGCCGATATGCAAGTAGCCGTTGGGTTCAGGAGGAAAGCGAGTGACGATAAGTTGACGGTGGCCACTGGCAAGGTCGTCGCTGATGATGGTGCGGATAAAGTTGGAGCTGGATGCGCTATCCGGGGTTGTCATGGTTTTCCTCTGTATCAGGTTAACAGCGCGGCACGGCGCGCACGTTCGGCTTTCGGTGGACGGGTGATCAGGACAACGGCATAGGCGGCTATTCCCTCCCCGCGGCCACAAAAGCCCAGCTGTTCCGTTGTTGTTGCTTTGATATTGATCTGTTCCGGATTGATTCTACAGTCTGCGGCAATGTTCTCTATCATGGAACTGATATGGGGCGCCAGTTTCGGTTTCTGACAGACGACGGTCGTATCGATGTTGCTTAACAGGTAGTTTTTTTTGCGCAGCAGTTCCATCACTTGTCGCAGCAGCATGCGACTGTCGCACCCCTTGTAGGCCGAATCCGAATCAGGAAAATGCCGACCGATATCGCCAAGGCCGGCAGCGCCTAAAAGGGCATCGCAGATAGCGTGCAACAGCACGTCTGCATCTGAGTGCCCCAGCAGACCCAACTCAAAATCAATGGTAACGCCACCAAGTACCAGTGGCCGTCCGGCGACCAGTTGATGAACGTCATAGCCGTGGCCGATGCGCATCATGCCGATTTCTCCTTGTGGCTGTCAAGCAGTGCCGCGGCGATCAGCAGATCCGCAGGCGTGGTAACTTTGATGTTGCGATCATCCCCCTCAAGTACCCGCACCGGATAGCCGGCAGCCGCGACCAGGGAGGCATCATCGGTAGCGGTAATCGTAGCGGAGCCGAGCTGTTGAAAGGCCTTGTGCAAAAGTTCAAACCGAAACCCCTGCGGCGTCTGTGCCTGCCAGAGGCGATCTCGTGAGGGCGACCCGGTAATTTGCCCATGCATGACCTCTTTGATGGTGTCTTTCGCTGGAATCGCAACAATACAGGCACCCGTGTCGGCGATCTTCTGTAGCAGTTGCGCGAGCAGTTCAGGATTAAACAGGGGGCGTGCACCATCGTGGATCAGTATCGGACGATCAGGTTGACCATAACCATCTTCTATCAGCGCTGCAAGGCCTTTACGAACAGAGTCCTGCCGTTCTTTTCCTCCTGCGATCAATCGACGAACGGAGGTGAAGTGATATTTTTCCAGAATTTCACTACGGCAGAAGTCAAAGTCGTCCACCGGTATGATCGGATAGATGGCTTCAATAAGAGGGTGGCGATCGAAAAGAGCGATGGTGCGGGCCAGCAACGGTTTTCCTTCGAGTTGGAGATATTGCTTGTTGATGGCTGTTCCCATGCGACGCCCCGACCCGGCGGCGGGGATCAGGACGATGGCTTTTGAATCTGGAATTGATAGATTCTGCAACGCAAGCCCTCCAATGTAAAAAAAGACCAGGCACTATAGCACCTGGTCTTGGGCGTTTGAAATGATAATCTGTTGCCGGCAGGTCAGTGAAAGATATTCTCCAGCCGCTGCATCACCTGGTCTTCCTTGGCGCCCTGAGACAGTGCAACCTCGGTAACCAGCAGCTTACGGGCTTGCTCAAGAACCTTTTTTTCACCGTAGGAGAGTTCTTTGGATGTTTTGATCTGGTAAAGATCACGCAGTACTTCAGCCACTTCAAGCAGATTACCGGTTTTCAGTTTGTCGTTATATTCGCGCTGGCGGCGGCTCCAGGAGGCGATTTTACCGTTTTCAGTGCGCTCAGCCAGGGCATCGAAGATACCGGAGATGCGTTTTTGATCAATCAGTCGCCGCATACCAACGCTTTTGGCATTGCCGATGGGGACCATAATCCGCATGTCGCTGTCGACAAGGCGCAGAACGTAGTATTTCAAGCTTTGCCCAGAGTACTCTCGCACTTCGATATCTTCTATAATACCGACACCCTGGGTCGGGTAAACTGCCATATCACCGATCTCAAACAAAACAGAACTCCTTTGTTACGATCTTGACACGTTAGCATAAAGAAGGGGATTCGTCAAACTCTATTTTCTTTTAAGGGTCTGATTTTTGGAAGAAAATAGTTTGCGCTGGAAGCGGCTGGAACGGGTGTGTTAAGTTTTTCTACACTGTCGTTTAGCATTCGACGATTCATTCAGGCGATTTTTTAAACATATCTGTCGAGGGCGCGAATTAAATAAATTTACGCGAGTCAGATCATCGGGAGCAGGGGGTCAAGAACATGCGTGTTGCTATTGTCGGAGCCGGAGCCCTTGGATTGTATTATGGTGCCATGCTGCAACGCAGTGGGATTGATGCTCATTTTCTGTTGCGCCGGGATTTTGAAGCAATTTCTCAACGCGGTCTGCAGGTACAGTCAATTGATGGAGATTTTCATCTTGCCAGAGTCAAGGGCTATCGGTCGTCAGAGGAGATCGGAGCTGCGGATCTGGTGCTTGTCGGATTGAAAACCTTTGCCAACGGTCATTTGGTGCCGTTGATACGACCCCTCCTACATGAAAAAACTGCAATCCTGACCCTGCAAAACGGCCTTGGAAATGAAGATCTTCTGGCCGAAGCCTTCGGCCGACAGCGTGTTCTGGGCGGCATCGCTTTTTTGTGCAGCAACCGCGGGAAACCGGGATTTGTCCACCATTTGGGGGAAGGTAGAATTCGCCTGGGAGAATTCTCCTGCGGTTTGACCGCACGCAGTCAACGGTTGGCGGCCATGTTCAGTAATGCCGGGGTTCCATGCGACGCGGTTGAAGATTTATGTCGCGCACGCTGGGAAAAGCTGGTGTGGAATATTCCTTTTAATGGTCTGTCAGCGCTGCTGAACAAGGATGTGACTGAACTTCTGACTTTTCCCCCGACCCGACAACTGATACGTGAACTGATGCTGGAAGTGATTGCCGGAGGGAATAGTCAGGGTTTAAGTGCGGAAATTGATGGCCCGCAATTCAGTGCCCAACTGATCGATTTTTCCGACCAGATGAATCATTATCGGCCCAGTATGCAGATCGATAGAGCAGAAGGGCGCCCTTTAGAGCTTGATTCGATCTATGCCATTCCTCTGCAAAGGGCGGCAAGGGCAGGCGTCACAATGCCTCGGGTGGAAATGTTGTATCAATTGCTCCGCAGCGGCGAGGTTTATTCCGACAACTGATGTTCCGTCTTAGGGTTTGCGGAATCTGCCGGCAGGGATCAGGATAGACAGCAGAAAGACGGTACAGGCTGCCACAACAATACTGGGCCCGGTTGGTGTGTCCCACTGGTATGATGCACCAAGGCCTCCGGCTACTGAGAGGCAACCAAATACGCTGGCCATCAGGGCCATGATCTCCGGCCCACTGGAAAAACGGCGTGCCGTTGCCGCCGGTATAATCAGCAAGGAAGTCACCAGTAGCAGTCCCACCACCTTCATCATCACAGCAACGGTAAGGGCGATCAGGGCAAGAAAAAGACCATTGACCCGCTGGACCGCAACCCCCTCAACCCGCGCCAGATCTTCATGGATGGTGATGGCCAGCAACGGCCGCCACAGCCAAAGCAGGCTGACCAGGGCAGCACCTCCCCCCAGATAAATCCAGAGCAGGTCGCTTTTGCCAATAGCCAGGATGTCACCGAACAGATAAGCCATCAGGTCAATGCGAACGTCAGGCATAAAAGCGAGGGAAACCAGCCCCAGCGAGAGGGCTCCGTGGGAAAAGATCCCAAGTAGAGTGTCGTTTGCCAGCAGGCGTTGGCGTTGTCCGACGAACAGCAGGAAGGCAAGGAGCTGACAAACAACAATGACGCCGAGTGTCAGGTTGATATGTAGCAAAAAGCCAAGCGCGACCCCAAGAAGCGCAGAGTGGGCAAGGGTGTCGCCGAAGTACGCGAGGCGCCGCCAGACGACAAAGGCACCGAATGGTCCCGCTATCAGAGCGACACCGATACCGCCGATCAGGGCACGGAGCAGAAAATCATCGAGCATGGGAGCAGCTTTTATTGTGAAGGTGATGATTCTGGTCGTGTTGATAGAGGGCAAGGTGGCCGTACAGCTTTTGATATTCAGGGTCGCTTGTTACCATCGCAGGTGTGCCGCTGCAGCATATATGGCGATTTAGGCAGAGAACCCGGTCAGTCGCCGCCATGACCAGATGAAGATCATGGGAAACCATGAGCACTCCGCAGCCCTGTTCACTGCGAATCCGTCCAATCAGTTGATAGAGCTCAACCTGGCCATGCACATCGACTCCTTGAACCGGTTCATCAAGGACCAGCAAATGTGGTTTGCGCAACAGGGCGCGGGCCAGCAATACTCGCTGTAGTTCGCCGCCGGACAGATGTTGCATGGCTGAATCAAATACGTGTATGGCACCGGTTTGTTCAAGGGCATCACCGAGCGCGCCGGTCTTGAGTCCTTTGTCCGCAAAGGAAAGAAAGCGCTTTACCGACAGGGGGAAGGTTGCATCGAGCTGGAGGCGTTGGGGCATATAGCCGATTGACATCCCGGGGCGGTGATAGATGGAACCTGACGTGGGGCGCAGCAGCTCAAGAACAACCCTCAGTAAGGTGGTTTTGCCGGCACCGTTAGGACCGATAATGGTAACAATCTCTTCCTCCTCAATGGCGAAACTGACATTCTCCAGAAGTCGGTTGTTACCCATGATCAGGTTGATCTCCCTGGCGGCCAGCAGGGTTGAGATATCGGTCATTGTTGTTTTCCTGTTGAGGTGCAGTCTGGACATGTTCCCATGACCTCAACGGCGCTGTCCTGAACAACAAAACCGCACTGTTGTGCCGCCTGATGGATTTCCCGACTGATGGCAGCAGTATTCAACTCAGCGCAGGTTCTGCAGGAGGAACAGATAAAAAAATATCCTTCATGTGTTGCTCCGGGATGGACGCAGCCGATAAAGGCGTTGAGAGAGGCAATGCGATGAATCAGACCGAGGTTCAATAGAAAGTCCAAAGCTCTGTAAACCGTTGGCGGAGCAGTGCGAGCCTCTTGTTGCAGCTCTTCAAGAATCTGATAAGCCCCGATGGGCTTGTGTTGTTGCCAGATCAATTCAAAAACCTTGCGCCTGATGGTTGTAAAGCGCTGGCCTCGATCAATACAAACCCGCTCCGCTTCAGCCAGGGCACGGCTGACACACCGTTGATGATCATGATCAGCATCGGTAAAAACAGCTGGATAAGGCGAGTGCATGAATTTCCCTTGGGCTTGACTTGCAAAATGTTACAATATAACATTTCATTATCTCTTTCCATCCTAATTCATCCAACGGAGAAAAACAATGAGCAGATTTGTTCTGACAGTATTTATTCTATTCGGTCTGGTTCTGCCGTTGCAGGCACACCAGCACGGAGCCCCGTCAGTTGTCGTGAGTATTAAACCAATACATTCCCTGACCGCCGTGGTGATGGAGGGGGTCGGTACGCCACAGCTTATTATCAAAGGGGCCGGGTCACCTCATGGCTATTCCATGCGGCCTTCTGAGGCACGCATGCTCGCAGACGCCGACCTGGTAATCTGGGTTGGTGAAGGTCTTGAAACCTTTCTGGTGCGTCCATTGGCCAATCTTGGACAGAATGCTCAACAATTGACATTGGCGGATCATTTACGTTCTGTCATGTTGCCGATTCGTGAAGGCGGAACCTGGGAAGGTCATGGCCATGATTCACACGGCCA
>SLDV01000157.1 GCA_007125165.1 Geobacteraceae bacterium
TTCAGCTTCCGTCCGCAAGGCATGTTTTTCTGAACTTTGCGTAAATAGATATCTCTCCGCTCGGTGGCGCAATTTGTCGGCTTGATCTGACGGACTTCTGTTCGTTTTCATGGTATCCCCTACAGGTAATAAGATCTTCGACCCAATAAGCTTCCCACCTTGCCCCGGTCGCTATGGTTCGTATTTTCGACATTGCAGGATGTTTTGGGGGAGCTTCGACGACGAAACCCCACCAACAAGCAAAAAAATGTCGCCTGTTGGTGACCCGCCTCCAGACAGGGTGTTGAAAAAGGTTACGAGGCAGATACCGCAACGTAAAAAATGGTGAGAAAGCGCAGTTTACACGAGGGCAAATGAGCGTTTTTGACCAATTTTTAGCGCTGCAGCAACAACGTAGATCATTTTTCAATACCCTGCTAAATACATGTTGGGAATTATTTTACAATCAGATCGTTCTTCACACTTTCAACCCCGGCAACGCCACGGGCGACCTCTCCGGCTCTTCTGACATCCTGCGCTGAATTGACAAAACCACTCAACTGAACTATGCCCTGGCGGGTTTCAACGCTGATCTGCATGACCTTCAGGTCCGGGTCGTCAAAAATGGCTGCCTTCACCTTGGTCGTAATCACGGTGTCATCAATATAATCGCCGGGGCTTGATTGTTTTTGGCTGGATGCACAGCCCATCAATGCGATCGTCACGACCAGTAAAACCAGAAATTTCATCATTCGTTGCGGTGTAAACATGGTATTTTCTCCATTGTTGTTGAATTGAACGGCACATACCAGAGAGCTGGTGCTGTGTTCCCTGATAACTGTCTTTCCGGGTGTCAACTGTTTCATGATGATGAACAGCCTACACTCGGCCCCTGCCTTGAATGAGGTTGAACACGACTACGATGACGGCAATGACCAGCAGGGCATGGATAAACCCGCCCATGGTATAACTGCTTACCAGCCCCAGCGCCCACAGAATGATGAGGATTACGGCTATGGTCCATAACATGAGAAATTCCTTTCTGGCTGTTTGTCGCCACTGTTGAGTTGTCTTACGGCATGCTTAAACTTGTTGTCGATGGCGGGGCGGTTATGTGAAGGCGATGATGTTTCTTAGCCGGCCCTCAGTTTTTTCTGCTTCCCATAACCAGCAACACAATGCCGCCGATGAGCGCGACGCCGCCGACAATCGGTGGCAGCGGCAATGTTCTTGTCCGATCTGCTGTCATTTGCAGTGGTCCGAGATCAATAACTTTCTCTCTGGACGTATAGCTGATGCCCTGATAGGCGAAAGCAAGAACCGCTATGACAATGAGAATGATCCCTAATAACATTTGTGGTTTCATTTAATATGATCTCCCCGGCCCGGCGTCATTGTTGCTATAAAATTCCCTGTAAAAAGCCTCTGACCACACTTTAATGAGCAATTAGCATGCCCATGATGGTAAATCATGGGATCTTTGTAACCATTTGAAACTAAACAGAAAAAGTTACGACTAAAGGGCATGATCACAACAGGGCCGGTAGCGGCGCCGTCATATTTAACGGTTATGTTAAATATGATGGGAGATGCGGCAAACGACCTTTTTGACTGTTACTTTCCCAAAGCCTTCTTGATTTCACCGGTCTTGCCCTGGGCCTTGCCGGCAATTTTTTCATCAATACCTTCGATTTCTCGTTTCGGATTGTTGGTGAGCTTCCCGGCTTCTTCTTTCACCTTGCCTTTGATCTCGTGTAACTTTCCTTCTGCCTTGTCCCTGTTGCCCGATTTCATAATGTCCTCCAAGCGATGATCCTGGTTGATTTCGCACCAGCCAAAGGGTTTGAATCTGACTCGTTTTACTTCGTAAATCTCCATAGCTTTCAACCCTTTTGATGGCATCTCAAAAAACTCCAATTGCTTTTCCCGTCTGTCAACTGTTGCAATCGCCTTGCATTGGGCGCTCTTTGCATAACCATTTTTAACTGGATGCTTTTTGTGGAAGCATCCCCTCCTGTCCGCTTCTTAATATGTCCGTTCCAGAATGTGTCCATCCTCATCTGAGATGATGACCTCGACACGCCGGTTACGCTGACGGCCTTCGGCCGTCTGGTTGTTGGCAACGGGAAAGTCGACGCCATAACCGCGGGTCATGATCCTGCGGGAGTCGATCCCCCTGTTCACAAGGATATTTCGTACCGCATCGGCACGGCGTTCTGACAGGCCCTGATTGTATTCCACGGTACCGGTACTGTCGGTAAAACCTTCAATCAATACGTTGCGCGTCGGATATTCGGCCAGGAACGCAGCAAGTTTGTCGATGGTATACTGTGCTCCTGAGCGGAGCTCACTCTTGTTGATGTCGAACAGAACATCACCCAGGGTGATCACCAGACCTCGTTCCGACTGGGTGGCCTGAAGTTCGGCGATCTGTTCTTCCAGCTTTTCCGTCCGTTCTCTGGCTGCCAGTGCTTCCATCCTGACTTTTTCCGCTTCGGCGGTCATGGCTCCGACCCGCAAACGGTCAGATTCGGCCTGCTCGCGAGAGGATTCAGCTTGCCTGCGGGCAGATTCGGCCTGCTCATCGGCGATCATTGCTTTTGCTTGCTGCTCTTCGGCCAATTGTCGCGCCTGCTGCGCTTCCCGGGTTCGGGCCTTCAGAAGGACCGCGTTCCGCTCCGCGCCGGCCGCATCCAGAGCCTGCTCCGCCAGCTTTACCTTGGTAACTTCCCGGGCGATGGCGGTACGTTGCCTGGCAAGATAGGCGAAGTGTTCCACTTCCGGAACATCGGCCCCGTCATTCAGCAATTTGTCCGCCTGATCGAGATCGATTTTTGCCTTTTGCAGTTCAAGTGACGCATTCCTCTGAACATCAGGGTTCCTTTGTGCTTCAGAAAATGCTGATCGGGCTTGTTCCAGCAAGGCATTTTCCCGGACTGGAGTGCTGCAACCAAATAGCAACATGCTAGTGACAGACACCCCGAGCAGAAACATCAAGGGGGATGAATATGACTTCATGGCGGTCTCCTTTTAAAAAATAGCGGCGATGGATCCAATAGTGATTCAGCGGTTCATCTCTTGTTCTAAAATACGGATGCTTTCTTTTAGTTCATCTACAACTTTTTGTGATTTGGCGGAGCGCGCTTTGGCTTCTGCCAGGTTAGCATCGACCATGGCTTCCTCGGCGAGCCGCCGGGCGACAATATGTTCTTGATTGTCCATGGCACGATTGGCCTGGTTCAGTTTGTCCCGCGCCGATTTAAGTTCCACCGGTGCGAACTCCACGGCCCCCGAACTTTCCGCCTGGACAATCGACTGGGTGGCCAGGGTGATTTCCTGTTCCGGGGCCGGCACCTGAACGGCACAGCCGGTCATAACAACCATCAACAAGGTGACCAGAACCGCCTTAATCAATCTCGAGATATTCATTCTCATTTCCTCTTCTCCAGTTTCATTGACGTTTGGATTTTTTCCACATGATGAGTTTTGCTCGATATGTGCCTCTGCTCGTCGGCTTGGGCATAAAACATACAGCAACGCCGCCCCTTGGCCGATCAGTGTTGCGGCGCACACTCCTCTTGTTCAATCGCAAGGAACGTGCCGCCAGATTGCATCGGGACAACATATTGATTATAAAGAGAAAAATGGAATTGAAGAGAAAGGGGAAAGGGAATTCCGTCAGCGATAGCCGTCAAACTTGACAAAGCCGCCAAATATGGCGGGAAGGAGTACATACCGGCGCCTCCCCTTTTTTTAATTCTGAAGCTATGCAATATCAGATAGCCTTGAATAAAACCGGGACCTATGAAGATTCTCACCGGAATATTGAGGACCTGGATATGAAGCTAAAATATGCTAAAGTTCAGAATCAAAGGGAGGACACCATGAGCCGGAACAAAGATGTCATCATTATTGGTGCTGGAACTGCCGGGCTTTCCGCATTGCGCGAGGTGCGCAAGAGCACCGACAATTTTCTGTTGATCAA
>SLDV01000018.1 GCA_007125165.1 Geobacteraceae bacterium
CGTATGGTAGAGCAGAGCAAGGAGTTACAAAAATGTCGCGTATAGGAAAAATGCCGGTTACAATTCCGGCGGGTGTTAAAGTTTCCCTGAATGGCAGCGAGATGACCGTTACCGGTCCCAAAGGGACACTGCAGCAATCATTGCATGATCGCATGATAATCGCTGTAGAGGCTGATCAGATTGTTGTGTCTCGTCCCAGTGATGATAAAGGTGACCTGGCTCTGCATGGCCTGACCCGCTCTCTGATTAATAATATGGTCGTTGGAGTTACGCAGGGCTTTAAAAAATCTCTGGAGATAAACGGCGTTGGTTATCGAGCTGAAGTCAGTGGTAAGATCCTGACCCTGTCGTTGGGTTTTTCTCATCCGGTGGTCTACGAGGTCCCGGAAGGCATTAGTGTAGAGGTGGAAAAGCAAACCAAGCTGACAGTCAATGGTATCGATAAGCAGCTTGTTGGTGCAGCCTCGGCAAAAATTCGGTCTTTCCGCGCTCCTGAACCCTATAAAGGTAAAGGGATCAAATACGCAGATGAGCGTATCCTGCGTAAAGCTGGCAAGGCTGGTAAATAAGTTCTTTTAATGTAAGGAGCAAGACTGTGGATGTTTCTCAGAAGAGACGTATGGCAAGACTCAAGCGTCAGGCCCGAGTGCGTAGAAAAGTTCGTGGCACCAGCGAGCGTCCGAGGCTTTCTGTATTTCGCAGTGCAAAACATATTTATGCCCAGGTTATTAACGATGTCGACGGCACGACGCTGGTAGCGGCATCAACACTTGATAGCGGCATGGATATGGATGTGAAGGGCAATGTCGAGGCAGCAAAAGCTGTGGGGACTGCTGTGGCACAGAAGGCACTGCAGAAGAATATCACTAATGTTGTATTTGATCGAAATGGATTCCTGTATCAGGGCCGCGTTCAGGCACTGGCCGATGCGGCACGGGAAGCTGGACTTAAACTATAGAGGAGAAGATCTGTGCAACGCATTGATCCAGATAAATTGGAATTGACTGATCGCGTTATTCATATCAACCGTAACGCCAAAGTCGTCAAAGGTGGTCGTCGTTTCAGCTTTTCCGCGCTGGTTGTGGTCGGCGATGGTGATGGTCATGTAGGTTATGGTCTTGGCAAGGCAAAAGAAGTGCCCGAGGCAATACGTAAAGCTGTCGAGCAGGCTAAAAAGAGTCTTATCAGGGTGCCGATTCAAGAGGGCAAGACGATACCCTACGATGTCGTTGGTAAGTTCGGCGCCGGCAGGGTCCTCTTGAAACCCGCCTCTGAGGGTACTGGAGTTATTGCTGGTGGTGCCGTGCGTCCTATACTTGAGTCCGTCGGTATCGGCAATGTTCTGACTAAATGTCTGGGCACGAACAATCCGCATAATGTTGTTAAGGCGACAATGAGCGCCTTGATGATGCTCAAGAGCCCGGAAGAAATAGCCAAGCGGCGCGGAATCAATCAGGCCTGAGCTTTAAATAAAGGGAGATAAGGGATGGCGACAGAAGTTAAGGTCACCTTGAAAAAAAGTCCAATAGGCCGCAAGGCTTATTTTTCTGAAGTACTCAAAGGCCTCGGGTTGAGACGCCTGCATCAGACTGTGTCATTGCAGGATACCCCTGAAATCAGAGGGATGATTCGCAAAGTTGAACATATGGTTGTCGTCGAGGACTGATTACACAGTGAAGGGCAGTAACATGAATTTAAGTCAATTGAAACCGGCTCCCGGTTCAACTAAAAACAGAAAGCGGATCGGCAGGGGTCCCGGCTCCGGTACTGGAAAGACCGCTGGAAAAGGTCATAAGGGGCAGAATGCTCGTAGTGGCGGCGGTGTTAAGCCCGGCTTTGAAGGTGGTCAGATGCCTTTACAGCGGCGGTTGCCTAAGCGCGGCTTTGTCTCGGTGAATAAAAAAGACTACAACCTCGTTAACCTGCGGGATCTTGAAAGTTTTGATGCCGGCACTACGGTTAATCTTGAACAGTATGGCAAGGCCGGCCTGGTCAAAAAGATGAAGGATGGTATTAAGATCCTTGCTGATGGTGACCTGTCCAAGCCTCTGACCGTTCAAGCCCACAAATTCAGCCGTACCGCTGCAGAAAAAATTGAAGCCGCTGGCGGCAAGGCAGAGGTTATTTAATGCTGTCTGCCGTACAGAACATTCTGGCAATTCCCGAATTGCGCCGCAGAATCGCTTTTACCCTCAGCATTCTTGCAGTCTATCGGATCGGATGTCATGTTCCCACTCCAGGGGTCGATGGACAGGTTTTGTCTCAGTTTTTTGCTGGTACGGAAGGGACACTGCTTGGACTGGTTAGCGCCTTTACCGGCGGCGCACTGGAGATGATGGCTGTATTTGCACTCGGCATCATGCCCTATATTAGTGCATCGATTATTTTACAGTTATTGACCGTTGTCTACGAGCCGCTGGAGAAATTAAAAAATGAAGGTGAACAGGGACGTAAAAAGATAACTGAATATACTCGCTATGGCACAATCATCCTGGCTGTTATACAAGGGGCCGGTATGGCCTACGGTCTGCAGGGAATGATGGGCCCGGGTGGCGAACCTGTTGTGCCCAATCCTGGTGTCGGTTTTATTCTCATGACGGTAATCACTTTGACTGCTGGCACTGCCTTTGTCATGTGGCTTGGTGAACAAATTACCGAGCGGGGCATCGGCAATGGAATATCGCTGATCATCTTTGCCGGCATCGTTGCGGGTCTGCCGTCAGCAATTGTAAACACACTGCGTTTGCTCGAAACGGGGGCTATGTCGCCGACGATTATTATTTTCATTATTGCATTGATGCTTGCGACAGTTGGCGCCATTGTCTTCATGGAACGAGCTCAGCGTCGGGTTCCCATTCATTATGCCAAGCGCGTTGTTGGAATGCGAAATATGGGCGGGCAAGCCAGTCACCTGCCGATGAAAATCAACATGGCCGGTGTTATTCCGCCGATATTCGCCAGCTCAATCATGATGTTTCCTGCGACAATTGCTACTTTCGTCGATGCTCCCTGGGTTCAACGAGCGTCGTCTTATTTGTCACCAGAGCACCTGGTTTACAATATCTTTTATGTTGCTTTTATTATTTTCTTCTGCTACTTCTACACGGCTATAACTTTTAACCCGGTTAACGTAGCAGAAAATATCAAAAATCAGGGCGGTTTTGTGCCAGGTATCCGGCCGGGTAAAGAAACGGCTACGTATCTTGATACGGTACTGAGTCGTCTGACTTTTGCGGGCGCCATGTATGTTTCGGCTGTTTGTGTTCTGCCGACGGTTTTAATCAGTCAGTTTAACGTGCCATTCTTTTTCGGTGGTACGGCCCTGCTGATTGTTGTCGCAGTTGGTATGGATCTCTCATCGCAAATTGACGCACACCTGATTTCACGCTCGTATGACGGATTTATGAAAGGTGTCACCCTTAAGGGTAGGCACGGTTAGGCGTTTGGTTATGAACTTGATACTGCTAGGTCCTCCAGGAGCAGGCAAGGGCACCCAGTCTGTTCTGCTGGAAAAGCGCTTCGATATTCCTCAAATTTCGACTGGTGATATGTTGCGTGCAGCAGTTAAATCCTCTACACCAATGGGTGTTAAGGCAAAAGCCTTTATGGATGCAGGGGATCTGGTTCCAGACGAAGTTGTGGTCGGAATCGTCCGGGAGCGGTTGCAAGAACCTGATTGTGCAGATGGTTTTATCCTTGACGGTTTCCCTCGTACAGTAGCTCAGGCAGATGCGCTCAAAGAGTCTTTGGAGCAACTGTCGAAAAAACTTGATGCCGTTGTCTCTCTGAAAGTTGATACAGACGCCCTGGTAGAACGCCTGACAGGAAGAAGAACCTGTAAGTCCTGTGGAAAAGGATTTCACCTCAAGTTTGATCCGCCGACAGCAGATGGTAGTTGTTCTGCCTGTGGTGGAGAGCTAATGCAGCGTGATGATGACCACGAAATCACGATTCGTCGTCGCATGGATACATACGATCAACAGACGGCACCGTTAGAGGACTATTATCGCAAAGATGAATTGCTTCTGCCGGTCAACGGTATGGGTGCCATAGAAGAAGTGCAGAAAGACATCATCTCAGGGATACAGGCGAGTTGATTTGATTGTTCTGAAGTCGCAGTCAGAGCTTAAAAAAATGCGCCGTGCTGGTCGAATGGTTGCCGAGGTTCTGATGCTTCTGCGTGACAGGATCAGGCCCGGTGTTACGACGTTGGAGCTCGACAGGATAGCGGAGAATCAGTGCCGTAAATGGAAAGTAAAGCCTGCCTTTAAGGGCTATGGTGGTTTTCCTTTTACGATATGTGCTTCTCCCAATGAACAGATTGTCCATGGCTTTCCCAATGATGTACCGTTGCTGGAGGGAGACATCCTCAGTATAGATTTTGGCCTTATCTGTGATGGCTTCTATGGAGATCATGCTATAACCTTTCCGGTAGGTGAGGTTGATCAAGAAACTCGGCGTCTTCTTGAGATTACGAGCCAGTCCTTACAGCAGGGTATTGATGCGGCAAGGCCTGACGGATTTTTGTCGGATATTTCTCACGCAGTGCAAACTTGTGTAGAAGTAGCCGGTTACAGTGTTGTCCGTGAATTTGTTGGACATGGTATCGGTCGTCAGTTGCACGAAGATCCGCAAATCCCTAATTACGGCAAGCCTGGCAGTGGACCCAGGTTGCGCCCGGGAATGACCCTGGCGATTGAACCGATGGTCAATGCAGGAAAGCCCGGGGTGAAAATATTGGACGATGGCTGGACTGCCGTGACAGTAGATGGGAAGCGTTCAGCTCACTTCGAACATACGGTAGCAATAACAGATAACGGGCCGGAAATACTGTCCCGTATGGATGTATAGTAACTCCCGCAAAAAATCGGGAAAGGATAGGAAAAGGATATCACGATGAAGGTTAGAGCTTCGGTCAAGAAGATCTGTGATAAGTGTAAAACTATTAAGCGCAAAGGTGTTATCCGGATCATTTGCGAAAATCCCAAACACAAGCAAAGGCAGGGATAAGGCCCTAGGAGGAAAAATTGGCACGTATTGCTGGAGTTGATTTGCCGCGCAACAAGCGCATTGAAGTGGCCATGACCTATGTTTATGGGATCGGCCGCACCAAATCGAAACAAATACTTGATCAGGCCGGCGTAGATTGCAATGCCCGCACTGACAATCTGACAGAGGCTGAACTCGCAAAGATTCGCGAGCTGGTGGATCAGAACTGTCGTGTCGAGGGTGATTTGCGGCGTGAGGTTTCGATGAATATCAAGCGATTGATGGATCTTGGATGTTATCGTGGTTTGCGTCACCGCAAGGGTCTGCCTGTTCGTGGGCAGAATACCAAGAATAATTCGCGAACACGTAAAGGTCCCAAGAAAACAGTTGCCGGCAAGAAAAAATAATCGGAGTTATCATGGCTAAGTCAGGTAGAAAAGTCGCCCGTAAAAAGGTTGAAAAGAAAAATATTGCCCGAGGTGTTGCACATATTCAATCCACCTTCAACAATACGATTGTCACCATTACCGACCCCGCGGGCAATGTTGTTGCATGGTCGACTGCAGGAGCAAAAGGCTTTAAAGGATCACGTAAGAGCACTCCATTTGCAGCTCAAATTGCGGCTGAAGAAGCTGCGACCAAAGCAATGGAGCATGGCATGCGTTCGGTCGAAGCATATATTAAAGGGCCGGGCAGTGGTCGTGAGTCTGCGTTGCGTGCACTTTCCCTCGCTGGACTGACAGTAACAATGATCAAGGACGTCACACCAATCCCACACAACGGATGCCGTCCACCCAAGCGTCGTCGCGTATAAGCAACAAGGAGGAAGAAGTTGTCTAGATATTCAGGACCTGTCTGTCGTCAATGCAGAAGAGAAAACACTAAGCTGTTCCTTAAGGGGGACAGGTGTTATACCGATAAATGCTCTATTGAGCGGCGTAATTACGCCCCCGGTCAACACGGTCAGCGGCGTACAAAGCTGTCAGATTACGGCGCCCAGTTACGTGAAAAACAGAAGGTAAAGCGTGCGTACGGCCTTCAGGAGAAACAGTTCAAGCTGTATTTTACCAAGGCTGACAGAATGAGAGGGGTCACCGGCGAGAATTTGCTGATTCTTCTCGAAAGACGCCTTGACAGTGTTGTTTACCGTTTGGGTTTTGCTGCCTCTCGCGCCCAGGCGCGGACACTGGTGCGCCACGGACATTTTCAGATCAATGGTCATAAAGCCAACATTCCTTCTCAGTTGGTTCGTCCTAACGATCTCGTGAGCCTGGTCGAAAAGAGTCGTCAGATTGCCTGCATCAATGAGTCGTTAGATAGTGTAATGCGCCGTGGTGTTCCCTCCTGGGTAGAGTTGGACCGGGATGCTTATAAGGGAACGATGAAGACGCTGCCGGTCCGTGCTGAATTAACAACACCGGAGATTCAAGAGCGTCTGATTGTCGAGTTGTATTCTAAATAATCGCAACCTCGCCAAGGACTCTTGAGAGGGAGATTCAATTATTATGTATAAAAACTGGAGAAGCTTGATCGCCCCCAAGCGCCTTGAGGCTACAGAACTCACCGCAACCTACGGTAAGTTTGTTGCTGAGCCTTTTGAGCGTGGGTTTGGAACAACTCTTGGGAATTCATTGCGCAGAATCCTGTTGTCGTCATTGCAGGGTGCGGCCGTCACATCGGTACGAATCAAGAATGTGGCCCATGAATTTTCAAATGTACCGGGCGTTACCGAAGATGTTACGGATATTATTCTGAACCTCAAAGGTGTTAAAGTCCGACTTCACGGACATGAAAATCGCAGCATCAGGATTGTCCAGAAAGGACCGGGTGTTGTTCGTGCGGGAGATATTATTACCGATAGCAATGTGGAGATCCTCAATCCGGAACACCATATTGCTACCTGCGGTGAAGAGGCCGATCTCGAAATGGATATGCAGGTTTCCATGGGTAAGGGTTATCTTTCAGCGGAACGAACCCGAGATGAGAACGCGCCGGTCGGTACAGTACCTATTGACGCGATTTTTTCACCTATTATCAAGGTCAATTACAGTGTATCCAATGCGCGTGTTGGCCATATGACTGATTATGATAAGTTGACCATCGAAGTCTATACTGACGGCAGTGCGACTCCTGATGATGCCGTAGCATTCGCGGCAAAAATCCTCAAAGAGCAGTTGCAGATTTTCATCAATTTTGATGAGGATCAGGAGCCACAGGTTGAGGAAGAAGAGAGTGAAAAGAACAAGATAAACGAGAACCTGTATCGTTCTGTAGAAGAGCTTGAATTATCAGTGCGTAGCGCAAATTGTCTGAAAAACGCGCAAATCAACCTTATTGGCGAACTGGTTCAGCGGTCAGAAGCTGAAATGCTCAAAACACAGAATTTTGGCAGGAAGTCACTTAACGAGATCAAGGATATCCTTGCAGATATGGGCTTGAGCCTCGGAATGAAAATTGAGTCTTTCCCCGATCCGGAATACTTGAAAATGATTCGAAAAGGTCAGGATGACGAGTAATCGTCCTGTTATTGTTTTAAGAAAGGAACAGCTCGATGCGTCACAATAAGTCCGGTAGAACTCTTGGTCGCAAGCCAGATCATCGTCAACATATGATGCGTAACATGGTGACGTCTTTTTTGCAAAACGAGAAGATTACCACAACAGTTACACGTGCCAAAGAATTACGCAAGCTTGCTGAGCGGATGATTACACTTGGTAAACGTGGAGATATGCATTCTCGTCGTCAGGCCCTGCGCATCATTCGGGAACCGAAGGTTGTCGCCAGACTGTTTGAAATGATCGCTCCACGCTATGCAGATCGTCCTGGTGGCTACACCCGGATTCTGCGTGTTGATAACCGGGCCGGTGACAATGCCCCCATGGCAATTATTGAACTGGTAGAAGAAGGGTATGTTTCTGCTGCCGCTGAAGATACCGACAGTTCCGATGAGCAAGAAAAAACAGCTGAGCAGAAAGAAGTGGCGGCAGGCTGATCGCTGATGTTAACCGAACTTTCAAGGGCAAAGAGATGAAATCCTCTTTGCCCTTTTCTCGTTGTGCCCCAGGTAATGAACAACGGATACATCAAAACACCGGATTTGCTTTTGCTTTGCAACCAAGCTAGTTTAAATGCAATTGTCCAACAAGAGGACGACAATTGAAGTTGGTCAGAACGTTGCTTGAATGGCCTTTTAGCGTAAGACAGACTCGTCTTCTGGGTTGTTGATCTGTCAAGGTCGGTTAATGAGTAGAGCTCTATTGCGGTGCGAAGGCGTAGTACTGAGGCACATTAATTATGCTGAAGCCGATCGTATTGCGACAATCTTTACTGCTGAATGGGGTATTAAAAAAGGATTTGCCAGATCGGCACGTGCCAGCAGTAAACGTTTTGGTCCTGCTCTCGAGCCCTTTACCCAGGCAATGTTTTACTGGCGCCAGGGCAAGGGTGAACTCTGGTCACTGCAGGAGGCTGATCTGATCACAACGCGCAACGGCTTGCGTGCTGATCTAGATCGTCTTGCCCTGGCCGGGTACGGGGTAGAGCTGGTAGAGATGCTGGTTGGTGACGGTGAAAACCATCAGCGTATTTATGAACTGTTGTGCAGTTATCTCAATTATCTCGATCGTGGTGGTGACCATGCGGTTGCCCGGCTGCTTTTTGAGCTGCGTATGGTGTACTTATTGGGCTACATCCCCCATCTGTTGCATTGCAGCGAATGTCTGAAAATTTTCGATAATGAGCCGATCCGTTTCGATTCCCGTCGCGGCGGCTGTCTTTGCCTTGATTGTGCTGGTGGTAAAGGTATAGTGGTTGGCCTTGGGAGCATTGGATCACTGGCCAGATCACTACGAGTATCCCATCAGCAATTTGAAGGCTTCAAGCTTGGCGAAACAACAATTCGCGATGCGGGACTGATTCTTTCTCAGGTGCTGCGCCGGATTCTCCCACGAGAACCTAATTCGTTGAAATTTCTCAGTGGACTGAAGGCCCGTGAATCTTGACATCTTTATGGGTGATGGCTAAACTCCCGAACGCAGACGACCTTTCCTTTTATCCGCCGTAACAGGCACCAGCCTGTCTTTTGGAGGTAGTGTGACTTTTCAGAATCTAATCCTCTCGCTGCAGAATTTCTGGGCCGACCGTGGCTGTATCATTCAGCAGCCTTATGATATCGAAAAAGGTGCCGGCACCTTCAACCCCGCCACGTTTTTGCGCGCTCTCGGCCCTGAACCCTGGAACGTTGCATATGTGGAACCATCCCGGCGTCCGACGGACGGCCGTTATGGTGAAAACCCCAACCGTTTGCAGCACTATTACCAGTTTCAGGTCATTCTCAAGCCGTCACCGCAGAACATTCAGGATCTCTACCTCGATTCCCTCAAGAGCTTTGGGATTGATCCTCTGGCGCACGATATTCGCTTTGTAGAGGATGACTGGGAATCTCCCACCCTCGGTGCCTGGGGTCTGGGCTGGGAAGTCTGGCTTGATGGTATGGAGATCACCCAGTTTACCTATTTTCAACAGTGTGGTGGTATTGATCTGAAACCGATTCCGGGTGAAATAACCTACGGCATCGAGCGGATTGCCATGTATTTGCAGGGTGTCGACAATGTGTTTGATTTGGAGTGGGTTGATGGAATTCGATACGGTGACGTTCATCATCAGACCGAAGTTGAATTCTCGCATTACAATTTTGAAGAAGCTGATACGGATATGCTCTTTAAGCTCTTTAATATGTACGAACAGGAATCCCTGAGACTGGCAGAGAAAAAGCTGGTATTCCCGGCATACGATTTCGTCTTGAAGTGTTCGCACACCTTCAATCTTCTTGATGCCAGAGGGGCGATTTCGGTGACCGAGCGTGCCGGTTATATCGGTCGGGTGCGCAATATGGCCAAACTCTGCGCTGTAGCCTACGTAGAACAGCGTGAAAAGCTTGGTTTTCCTTTACTGAAAAAATAACGAGTCTTGACCGTTATTTGAACCAGCATACAACGAATGGAGACATGCATGTCTGCAGAACTCTTTCTCGAACTGGGAACGGAAGAAATACCAGCCGGTTTTATCCCCCGTGCCCTGGAAGATATGGAAAATCTGTTGCGCCAGGAATTGGAACAGGCCCGTGTGGATCACGGTGACATACGCACCTTCGCCACGCCACGCCGTTTGGCCGTCACCGTTGCCGCGGTTTCCTGTGTCCAGCAACGTCAGGAGCTCGAACTGACAGGCCCTCCTGCACGTATCGCCTATGATGAACAGGGACAGCCGACCAAAGCTGCCATCGGATTTGCCCGCACCAATGGCGTTGACGTGGCCGATCTGAAACGGATACAGACTGAAAAGGGAGAATATCTCGGTATCTCCAAGGTCATTGAAGGGGGCAACACGGAAGACTACTTAGCGGATATTCTGACCCGGGTTATCAATCGGATCAGCTTCAAGAAGTCAATGCGCTGGAAAGATCTGGACGTTCGTTTTGCGCGCCCGGTGCATTGGATTGTGGCACTCTTTGGCGGCGAGGTGGTACCGATTATCTATGGTGATCTTCACAGTAGTCGTATGTCACGTGGACATCGCTTCATGGCTCCGGATGAATTCAGCGTTTCCGGAGTTGATGATTACCTGAAAAAAACGCGGCAGCATCATGTGATCGTCGATATTTCTGAACGCCGCACGTTGATTGAACAGCAACTGCAGTCTCTTGCAGACCGCCTGGGTGGTCGGATCAACTTCGATGAAGAGCTGTTGCAGGAGGTCACCTTTCTGGTTGAGTCCCCTCAGGCACTGGCTGGAAACATTGAGACCAGCTTTCTGCAATTGCCGCCCGAATTGCTGATCACCAGTATGCGCGAACATCAGCGCTACTTTACCTTGGTTGACGATCAGGGCAAGTTGCTCCCTCATTTTATTACTGTTGCCAATACCCATGCTGTTGATCCCGGCGTTGTTGTTGCCGGCAATGAGCGGGTACTTAAGGCACGTCTGGCTGACGCCATGTTTTTCTGGAGTGAAGACCAGAAGGTGCCGCTCGAATCAAGGCTGCAAGCACTGAAGAAAGTTGTTTATCAGGCGCAGCTTGGCACCAGCTACGAAAAAGTCGACCGCTTCAGCCGGCTCGCAGCAGGTTTAGCCGAGCAGTTTGCACCTGAAACCCTCTCCCTGACACAACGGGCAGCCCTGCTGGCCAAGTGTGACCTGGAAACCGGCATGGTCTATGAGTTTCCGGAACTGCAGGGGGTGATGGGACGTGAATACGCTTTGCTGGAAGGGGAAGATCCTCGGGTAGCGAAAGCAATCTACGAACATTACCTGCCAACCCAGGCCGGTGGAGTCCTGCCTTCCGATGATATCGGCGCCTTTGTCTCGATTGCCGATAAGATCGATACCATCTGTGGTTGTTTTTCCGTTGGTCTTATTCCTACCGGTACCGCTGACCCTTATGCCCTGCGTCGCAACGCTATCGGCATTTTAGGTGTCATTCTTGATCGCGGTTATGCCCTTTCAATCCCGGAGCTGGTCTCCCGGAGTGTTGCCCTGCTGGAAAATAAACGTCAACGTTCGGCCGAAGAGGTTGTGACCGACGTTATCGCCTTTATCCGGCTGCGCCTGGTCAACCAGCTTGCACAGCAGTATCCGGCAGATGTTGTTGATGCTGTTTTAAGCGCCTCATTTGCAGAGCCGGTAGATGCTCTGGCCCGCATCAAGGCATTGACAGTCCTCAAGCAAAGGCCTGATTTTGATTTGTTAACAGTAGCTTTCAAGCGTGTTGGCAACATGGTCAAGCAGAGGGTGAACGAAGTTGTCAATGCCGATCTTTTGACAGAAGATTGTGAAAAAGAACTGTTTAAGCATCTGCAACTGGTAAAAAAAGAGGTGTCTGCTGCTGTTGACAAAGGGGATTATGTGGGTGCGCTCGAGTCTGTTGCCCGCTTGCGCACCCCGGTTGATACTTTTTTCGATGATGTGATGGTGATGGTAGACGATGAGGCAATCAGGAACAACCGACTGGCGCTGTTGACATCCATTTACGATCTGTTCAGTGAGATTGCGGACTTCAGTCGCTTGGCCTGATTGGTATTTGTTAGGCATTATTAGCCATGAGGAGAAATCAGGATGGGAAAGTACGTTTATTCGTTCGGAGAGGGGCAGGCTGACGGCGATAATACCATGCGGGAGCTGCTCGGCGGCAAAGGAATGAACCTTGCGGATATGACTTCTATTGGTCTGCCGGTTCCACCGGGCTTTACTCTTACTACTGAGGTCTGCAAAGCCTTTTACGCCAATGAACGTCAGTATCCCCAGGAAGTAGTCAATCAGGTTAAAGAAGCGTTGCTCCTGCTGGAAAAACGTATCAGCAAGCGTTTTGGCGATGCAGAGAATCCTCTTCTCGTTTCCGTCCGTTCCGGCGCACCAGCCTCGATGCCGGGAATGATGGATACCGTCCTGAACCTCGGGCTGAACGATCAAACCATTCAGGGGGTGATCAACCAGAGTAATGATCCCCGCTTTGCCTATGATTCCTATCGCCGTTTTATCCAGATGTATTCCAACGTTGTAATGGGGATGGATAGCGAGGTTCTGGAGCATCTTCTCGAGCAGAAAAAAAGTGCTCGCGGGGTCATTCAGGATACTGATCTGACCGCCGACGATTTGAAAGAACTGGTTGCTGAATTCAAAAATAGTTGTAAGGAAAAATTGCGCAGAAACTTTCCTGAAGACCCGACCGAACAGCTTTGGGGGGCTATCAGTGCTGTTTTCGGTTCGTGGATGAATCCTCGCGCGGTTACCTACCGTAAATTAAACAACATACCGGCCCACTGGGGCACCGCTGTCAATGTTCAGGCCATGGTGTTTGGTAATATGGGAGAGAATTGTGCAACCGGTGTTGCCTTTACCCGCGATCCGGCCACCGGAGAAAATTACTTTTACGGAGAATACCTGGTCAATGCCCAGGGCGAGGATGTGGTCGCCGGTACCCGTACGCCGCAACCGATTAACCGTGCCAAATATCAAGAAGGCGACCTGCCGGCGCTGGAAGATGTTATGCCGGAAAGTTACCAGCAACTGGTAAACATCCGTGAGCTGCTGGAAAATCATTACCGCGACATGCAGGATATTGAGTTTACCATTGAAAAAGGAAAGCTCTACATGCTGCAAACTCGTACCGGTAAGCGTACCGCCCATGCGGCGATCCGGATTGCTGTGGAAATGGTCAGGGAGGGCCTTATCAGTGAACGGGAAGCGGTTCTGCGCGTCAATCCCGACCAGCTCGACCAGCTTCTTCACCCCTCCCTTGATCCGCGGGCGGAGAAAAATGTTATCGCCAGGGGATTGCCGGCATCGCCCGGAGCCGCGAGTGGACAGGTTATTTTCACCGCCGATGAAGCGGAAGAGATGGCGCGGCTGAAAAAGGATGTGATACTGGTCAGGGTCGAAACCAGCCCTGAAGACATTCACGGCATGCATGCTGCGCGTGGTATTCTCACGGCCCGTGGAGGCATGACCTCCCACGCCGCAGTTGTTGCCCGGGGAATGGGGAAATGTTGTGTTTCCGGTTGCGGTTCCATCAAGATCGATTACGAGAAGCAGCAATTTACTACCGACACCGGTCTGGTGGTGAAACGCGGGGAGTACATCACCCTCGATGGTTCAGCCGGTGAAGTCCTGCTCGGCAACGTGCCCAAGATTGAACCGGAAGTCAGCGGCGATTTCGCCACCTTGATGGCCTGGGCCGACAGTTTCCGCCGCCTTAAGGTCAGGACAAATGCTGATACTCCTTATGACTCCGGGGTAGCACGTGAATTCGGGGCGGAAGGGATTGGTCTGTGCCGAACCGAACACATGTTCTTCGAGGGAGATCGCATTCAGACTGTTCGTGAAATGATTCTGGCCAACGATCTGGCCGGTCGCAAGCGGGCGCTGGACAAGATTCTGCCAATGCAAAAAGGAGATTTCCTTGGAATCTTCAGGGTCATGAAGGGGTTCCCGGTGACTATCCGGTTACTGGACCCCCCGTTACACGAATTTTTGCCACAGAACGACGATGATGTATCCGAACTTGCTCAGGCCGTCGGCATGCGTTTCTCGGAAGTCAAGGCGCATGTTGAAAAACTCCATGAATTCAATCCGATGCTCGGGCATCGCGGGTGTCGCCTGGCAATTACCTATCCGGAAGTTTACGATATGCAGGTTCAGGCTATTATGGAGGCGGCTTGTGAACTGGTACGGGACGAGAAGTTTGAGATTGTACCGGAAATCATGATTCCGTTGGTTGCCCATGTCAATGAATTAAGGATTCTGCGGACGAACGCCATCAAGGTGGCCGATGCTGTTTGTGCCCGTTATGGCGTCAAAATCAACTACCTGATCGGCACTATGATTGAATTGCCGCGGGCGGCTCTCACCGCGGATGCTATTGCAGAAGAGGCCGACTTTTTCTCTTTTGGCACCAATGACCTGACCCAGACAACCTACGGATTGTCGCGTGATGACGCCGGCAACTTTCTTCCCGACTATGTTGAGCGTGGCGTGTTGAAAAAAGACCCCTTTGTTGCCCTGGATCAGCGTGGTGTTGGAGAGTTGGTCCGGATCGGTTTTGATCGAGGGCGCTCGACCCGTCCCGATTTGAAAGTGGGTATCTGTGGCGAGCACGGCGGAGAACCTTCGAGTGTTATCTTCTGTCACAAAATCGGTCTCGATTACGTCTCATGTTCCCCGTATCGCGTACCTGTAGCACGATTGGCCGCCGCCCACGCCGCCATACAGGAAAAAAGTTAGCAAATCGATAACCTGGTTGCAGGTGGGTTCTTTTATTTCGGGCCCACCTGCAGTCGTTTTGACCGCTGATGAGCTCCTATTTCATAGTTGTGGGTGAGGATGTAGTCAGTTGCATCTTCCTTAACCAGTGGTCGACTGTAGTAGTATCCCTGGCCAATCTTTCCCCCATGTTTCAGCAGGTACTCATGTTGCTGCGGGGTTTCGATCCCCTCGGCGACAAAGCGCAACTGCAGACCCTCTGCAACCTTGATCATGGCTGGAATGATGGTGTCGGCGGGGTTTGTTCTGCTGATTTTTTGCAAAAAAGATTTGTCCAGCTTGAGCGTATGCAGAGGCAGGCGATCAAGATAGCAGAGTGAGGAATAACCGGTTCCGAAATCATCAACAGCGATTTTGATGCCGTAACCGGCGAGTTCAACAATGTTGGCGACCGTCGTTTTCAAATCCTGAACCAGAACGTTTTCCGTCAGTTCCAGCTCAAAATCTCTTGGATCCAGGTCGTAAAAATGAATCAGTTCGAGCACCTTTCCGGCAAAAGAATCCATCTGTAGTTGAACGGCTGAAATATTAATGGATACTTGAACAAAAATTCCCCTTCTGTTCCACTCCTTCAGGTTCTGACAGGTTTTTTCTATAACACGCTGACCGATATCATTGATAAGGGTAGTCTCTTCAGCTGTTTCGATAAACTGGCTAGGTAAAATGATGTTGCCTGAAGGCAGTTGGATTCTTGCCAGAGCTTCGATGCTGTTGACACGCATGCTGCTGAGGTTGATCAGGGGCTGATAGTGGACGATCAAGTGGTCATTTTTCAGGGCACTTCTGATCAGGTTTTCAGTAAAAACTTTCTGGCTGTTTTTGTTCTCCAGGGTTGTGTCATAGAATCCGTATGAATTGATGGAGCGGTTTTTCAGATTGCTCAGGGCTGTGTCAACATTTTTCATCATGTCTTCGCAACTGTTGCCGTGCTCGGGGTAGGTGGCGATACCGATACTGACACTGAGATGGATTTCATGACCGTTATCACGAAGAGGGATGGCTGTTTCCGAGACAATCAGCTCGGCCCGCGCCAGGGCTTCTGCGCGCGCGTTGTTGGCTGGCAGCAGCAAGGCAAATTCATCTCCGCCGATGCGGGCGAGGGTGTCAACCGGAGTGCAGCAACGGCGCAGGCGTTCGGCAAAGCGCTTCAGTATCGTGTCACCAGTGGTCTGGCTGTAGGTGTCATTGATGAGTTTGAAGCGATTGATATCAATCAATATCAACGCAAATGTCTCACCTGTTCCCTGGGCGCGGTTGATCAGTTGATTAAGCCGTTCGTGCAGGAGGCTGCGATTGGGCAGGCCCGTCATCAGGTCATGGTTGTGCTGAAAACGGATAATATCTTCTGAGCGCTTTTTCTCGGTAATATCGCGGGCGACGCCATAGGTGCCGACGAAGTTGCGTCCGGATCTTCTGGCTTGCCCAAGACGGTAGCCGCCGGTGACTTTACGTTCGATGTTGAGGGTCCGTATCTCCACATAAACGATGTTATCTTGTGCTTTTCCCTGAAGTCTTAATTCAATTTTTTCGCTATGCTTGATTGGTGCCTCAGCTTTAAAGTAGCGGTTTGCCAGATCCAGATCTTCGTGATAGACCAGAGTGCTGTAATGTCGGCCCAGTATCTCCTTTCTGCTCAATCCAAGACGATCAAGGGTGTTTTTATTGACGAAAGTAAAATGACCCTGCTGATCGAGCATGTAAACAAGGTCGGGGGAATGATGAACGATAAACTTATGCAGGGCTTCCGATTCCTGCAATGTCGCGATCATTGCCTTGTTGTCACGCTCAAGTTGGATTTTTTCACGGACATTGTTGATGGAAAACAGAAGTTCTTCAGGGGTGTAGGGTTTGCGGATGAAGTCTCTGGCCCCGGCTTTGAGGACATGGACCGCTTTTCTGATTTCTGATTCACCACTGACGACAATGACGTTGGTTCGCGGATGATGATCGTTAATGTACTCCAGCACTCTGGCACCATCAATATCGGGCATATGAAGGTCGAGCAGCACAATATCGTACTGCCGGCGGGACAGTTCAGCAATCGCTGCGCCGCCTGAGGTTACTACCTGCGATTCCAGTGCTTCGAGCTTGAGAATGCTCTGCAGGCTTCGAGCAACCTTGATTTCATCGTCAACGACCAGGATCAACATTCGTCATCATTCTCTCCCCCTTCCATTATCAACAGGTTATCACTTATGTTATCGACTTGTGTATCTTATGTGGCTCTACGCGGCAATAATATCTTGAATTCGGTGCCTGATGCAGCGCTTGAAAAACATGAAATGCTACCGCCCATCTCCTTGACCAGTGTGTTGACAACCACCAGTCCGATGCCGGAGTGCCCTTCTTTGGTGCTGGTTGCCGGGCTGAAAAGGTTTTGCAGTATTGTTGGTTCAATGCCTGGGCCATTATCTCTGACAATGATTTCAACATAACTCTGCTGGTCCTGGAAAATGTTATCTCGGGTGGATATCCTTATCATACCCCCTGACTCAAGAGCTTCAACGGCATTTTTGAGCAGGTTGATCAGGACTTGTTTGAGCTTGTCGGACGAGCAGTCCAGCAGCGGTAATTTTTCATCAAGATGTAATTCCGACTCTATTCGACCTGATGAATAGAGTGAGTTGCTTAAAATACGATCAAGTTCGGTAATTAATGCATTAATGTCAGTAACACCCTGGCTGCCTTGGCTCTGGGCAGTCTGTTTTCCGGCATGCAGGAGGATACGACCAATACGGTCGATTTCTTCAGAAATTGTGTGCAGTTCTTCCCGCGCGGTGTCCTCCTGCTTCAGCTTTTTGCCCAGAACATAGAGGTAATTGTTGATAATCGATAGTGGGTTGCTGATTTCATGAATCAGTTGCCTGAATTCGTCTGCTCCCATGCCGATTGACGAGTTCAGGGTTTCGCTTAGAGCGGCCTGTCGCCGGGCAATTTCAGTACTGAACATCGACAACAGGCTTTTTTCCCGCGCGGACTGAGGCGATTGGCTGTTGTCGAATCCCAGGGCAATGACACCGAGTTTCTTCCCCCGGTGAAGCAGAGGAATCAGCGATATCACTGAACTGTCGAGCAGGCGCAGCAATTGATGGTCAGCGATAGTGGCCCCTTCGCTGGTCAGAGTTTTTTCCGCGCCTGACATCAGTGCGGCAACGACCTGACTACTGCTGTCAGAACATTTCCAGGTCAGATCGTCTAATTGATGTAGTTCAAGGTCATTTACCGGGATCAGCCTTGAATCACCATCGTCATAGCGAAGAAGAAGTAATTGCTTAAGAGGAAAAACCGAGGAGAAACTGATTCTCACCTGTCTGGCGAAGATGAGTAGATCCTCCCCGACCTCTGGTGCTGCCGCCTGTGTTAAAGCAATCCGGCGCACTGCGTCACGTAGCCTTGGTCCCGATGTCTCATCCTCCGGAAGTAGGCCTGACTCCTGATGATCAGAGATGAAGGTTTCCGGATCACTGATCCCTAAAGCGGCGAACATGGATTTGCTGACGGTCAATGCCTCATGGAAGCATTCAAGGGTAGTTTCAGCGGTCAGACCCAGCAGGTTTGCTGCCCTGGACAGGGCTGCCGGGTTGGCTGCTGCGTTTTTAGTGTTGGCAAGGCCGGCGGCAACGGCGAGAATTTTAAGAAGTGTCGGGGCGCTGCGGAGCTCATCGATGCGCGTCTGCTGAAATCGGATTGCATCAGCGATAAAGGAATCGAGATTCCAGTTTTGTGCCAGCGTCGCACCAAGTTCACAATGATCAACTCCAAGAAGTTCTTTTTCCCGTATGCTAAAGCCCTGTGGCGTTTCGTAATAGGTTTGCAGTAACTGCTGATAGTCATCATTGTTAGTCAACAGGATCAGCATGCCGGACTGATAAAGGAGTCCGGCAAGAAAAGCCTCCCCTGGCTTTTGATAGGCGAGTAAACGAGCCAGGCGTTTACACAGGTTGGCACAACAGATTGAGCGAACCCAGATCTGTCGAATTTGCTGGTTGACCGAATTGTTGAGCTGAGCGAAAAACTGTTCAATGGCACAAGTAGTGACGATAGTCTTGAGATTGCGCATACCCAGAACAATCAGGATACGTCGCAGGTCACCGACATTTTTCCACTGTCGAAATGCCGGTGAGTTGGCAATCTGCAGTATTCTTGCGGTCAGGCCGGTATCCTGGCTGATGATGTCGGAAAACTTTTCAAATCCGACATCTTCCTGATGACACAACTCCAGAAGTTCCACCAGGATCTGCGGAACGGCAGGGAGTCTGGAAATGTCATAGGACTTGTTGTCGCGACAAATCAGATTCATTGCTTCCCTGACATCTTCGCCTAAGCGTTACGTGTTATTGCCACTCGCTCGGTCAACAGGTACATCTGTAACCCTTAATAAGACTAACTAGTTAACTAAAATGCTAAAGAAAGGCAAGGATTTTAATTATTTCATGTGCGAAAATTAGTGAGCTGCCTCTTATTAAGTAGTTTTCGTATTTTTTGCGCAGCCACTGTGTTGAGCCTGCCAGAATTTTCAGCGAGCAGTACCGTTCTGGTGCCGAGCAGGCAATAGAGGTCAAGCAGCCCGGCGTCGACTTGTTTTAGTGCCTGTATATGGGCCTCTATCGTCCCCTTGTCACCCCGTACAACAGGACCAGTCAGGCCGTTGCCGGTTCCGCCGCCGGCAACGTTCTCCAAGGTAGCTTCAAGCAGCGGCAGCAGCAGGGCTTCCCCCTGATCAGGATCAATCCCGCATTCTTTCAGCAGATCGGTTGCTGCTGCGATCAGGGTGACGAGATAATTGGATGCCATGCAGACGGCGGCATGATAAAGCGGCTTCCTGTGTGGGGAAATAATCTGCAGTCGACCCCCTAACGCAGTGCAGAGTGTCTCAGCAATTCGCCGGGCCGTATCATCGCCTTCGCCGATATAAGGGGCGTGTTTAAGGCGCTCGTATGCCTGTTGACAGTCTGCGAAGGGAAGCAGGGGATGAAGAGAAAAAAGACAGGCCCGACTTTCAGGGTAACGCATGATGGCGGCCGTGTGAACGCCGCTGAAATGAAGTAGTACTGTCCCTGGCTTTGGAATGTTCTGCTGCTGAAGCTGGTGGGCAATGGCAGCAATGCTGTCATCCGGTACCGCAAGCAGAATCAGGTCGGCACCACCGGCACAATGTAGATCGGTTGTCGCCTGATCCGGGTTGCAGCCGATAAAGTCACAGGCCTCTCGGGTTGCCGCTAAATTGCGACCAATAATACTGACCGGAAGACCACCTTTCTGCAGCAAAGCTTTAGCGATCGCTGATCCAACCCGGCCGGGCCCAATCAGGGCAAAGTGGATGTTCATGCAACGGACACCTTCAGGGACCCGACCTGTTCAATGGTCCCTTCGAGGAGGTCGCCACTGTTAATTCGAGCAACCCCGGCCGGGGTCCCGGTAAGAATAATATCGCCCGGCTCCAGGGTAAAATAGATGGAAATCTCGGCGATAATTTCTTCAACAGAGCGCATCATCTGGGCCGTGTTGCCTTGCTGGCGGACTTCGCCGTTTATTTTCAGCAGGAGATTGAGGTTGTTCGGGTCGGCGATCTGATCTGCAGGCACAAAGGAGGACAAGGGGCAGGACGTATCGAACCCTTTGGCGATATCCCAGGGCAGTCCTTTTTCCTTTAGTTCGCTTTGCAGGTCACGTAGCGTCAGATCTAGGGCAACCGCGTAGCCGGCCACATAGTCAAGAGCGTGCTGCGCAATGATTTTTTTTCCGGCTTTACCAATGAGCACGGCCAGTTCAAGCTCGTAGTGACATTCGTCGGCGAACTCGGGAAGAATAATAGTGCCGCCGTCTGCGAGCAGGCTGCTTTGTGGTTTGCAAAAAATAACGGCTCGTTCCGGGACCGCATTCCCGAGTTCGCGGATATGATCGAGGTAATTGCGACCAAGGCCGATGATTTTTCCGGGGCTGAGCTGTTTTCCATTGTGGAAGCTGATTTGACGCATGTTGATACCCTCAGGCAAAGAAATGAAAGATAATGATTATCTCGAAGCTTTAGGCAATGACCAGTTATGGCGGATGGCCAGTATCCGGATGAGTATAACGCTGCCGGCAACCAGTAACAGGTTGATCTGCTCGGGGGATTCCAGTCGGGTTAAAATCACCAGAAGCACACCACCAAAAATGCAGGCTGAGGCGTAGATTTCCTGACGCAGGATCAGGGGGACTTCGTTGGCGAGAACATCGCGGATCACACCGCCGGCAGTGCCGGTAAGAACGCCCATCAGCACAGCTCCAAAGGGTCCTGTTTCAAACAGCAGGGCCTTGCTGGTGCCAATGACGACAAAGGTTCCCAGCCCAATGGCATCAAGATAAAGCAGTGGCTGCATCAGATGAGGAAGATGGCGATGCAGAGTGAATACCAGTATGGCTGTTATCACCGGAATCCAGAAATAAATCTCATTTTGCAGGCAGAAGGGGGGAAGGTCGCCGAGGAGCAGATCCCGCAAGGTGCCGCCGCCGATGGCAGTGACCATCGCCAGGGCGATGACACCGAACAGATCCATTTCTTTGCGCACTCCGACCCAGGCACCGGAGGCTGCAAAAGCGACTGTGCCGATCATGTCAAGTATGAAAAGCAGACTCACGAAAAAAACCTATGCTGTGAAAGATGAAGTAGGTAGAACCGCTGTGCCGATTTTGCCGTCACTATGCTAGTATAATTGCCTGCCCGCTGACAGGATTGCAATGTTTTTTCCCATCGCCGACATACCAAAACCGCCCGGACGTCCTTATATTACCTGGGGACTGATGGCAATCAATATAGCCGTTTTTCTCTTTGTGTCCCTTCCGGCTACCCGTGCCCAGGTCAATCTCAGCGACCCGTTGTTGTTGGAGTATCTCAGGGCCCTTGGTGTGCAGGGCAGGATTTCAGCACGAGAAATATTGCAGCATATAAGCGCTCATGATCTGCTGGTGTTCCAGTACGGATTCAGACCGGCAAACTTTTCGCTGCAAGCTCTCTTCAGCTCCCTGTTTCTGCACGGTGGATTCATGCATCTGGCCGGTAATATGATGTTTCTTTTTATCTTCGGCAATAATGTTGAGTATCGACTTGGTCATCTGCGTTACCTGCTGGCTTACCTGGGGTGCGGTGTCGCTGCAACCTTGTTTTTCTCACTTTTCTCCCTGAACTCTCAGATTCCGCTGATCGGTGCATCAGGGGCAATATTCGGTATTTTGGGGTGCTACTTTCTCTGGTTTCCAAAAAATCGGGTGCGTTGCGTACTTTTCCTGTTCCCCTTTCTGGTGACAACGATATTATTGCCGGCGCGATTACTGCTCGGTTTTTACCTGGTGATCGACAACCTGTTGCCGTTTATCGTTTCACGTGACGTGGGTAGTGGCATTGCTCATGGTGCCCATATCGGAGGATTTCTGGCAGGGCTGGGGATTGCCTGGGCAGGTAACCATTATCGGCGCCTGCTTCCGATTCAACGCCGCTCAGGTTCAGCCAGCAGATCTGAACCTCTTGAGTCTTTGAGAAAAATTTGTCCGGCAGTCAATCAGGGAGAATACGACAAGGCGGCAGAGTGCTACTTCAGTCTGACCTCCCGGGAACAACGGCGGCAGGTCGCCAGCCGGGATATGATAGACGTCGGCAACTATTTGCTGGCAGAAGGCCGTGACCAGGAAGCACTGACCCTCTTCAGACGTCTGATCGCCGAGCGCCCAAAAGATTCTGTCCTTGATCAGGCTTATCTTGGGGCAGGCCGAGCCATGCTCAAAAATCCACGCTACCTGACCAGCGCTTATCATTACTTTCTTGCGGCAATTGATGTGTCGATTGATGAGGAATTGATCGCCCGGGCCCGTGACTATTTACGAGCTATAGAAGAGGGGCGGCCGATATTTTAGTAGCAAGTTGAGCCTGTCATTTTGCAAGGGTCAGGTTGTTTCTGCCGTTCTTTTTAGCCTGGTAAAGGGTCTGGTCTGCCAGGGCGATCAGATCTGCGGGGGAGTTGTCCTGGGTAGGGAACATCATGGCACCACCGAGACTCATGGTGATGTGGCCGGCAATATCAGAGAACTCATGCTTTATCTGCAAATCGATAATTGCCTTGCGGGCCCGCTCGCCAACGGTTGTTGCTCCTTCAAGGTCGATCCCCGGCAGGAGCAGGGCAAATTCTTCCCCGCCGTAACGGGCGGCCATATCGCTCGGTCGTAAAATGATTTCCTTGAGGGCTTTGCCGACCAGAATCAGGCAATCATCACCTTGTTGATGGCCGTAGTTGTCATTGTATTTTTTAAAAAAATCGATATCTGCAAGAACCAGTGAAAAAGGCTGATCCTGCTCCCGTGCGAGGCGCTTCCATTCTTTTTCGAATACCTCGTCGAAATAGCGACGATTGGCGATCCCGGTCAATCCATCAATGCGGGCCATTTCAGACAGGGCCAGATTCAGTTCTTCCAGCTTCTGTTCTGCTTCTTTACGAGCAGTAATGTTCTTGAACTGACTGATAAAACCTGTTGTGCCGATGATGGTTGTCAGTGGCGCAACACTGATAATGTAGTGTTCGTAGATATTCGGCCCGGTTGGAAGTTGTACATCAAACTCTTTTCTGACGCGGCTACTGCAGACTTCCCGGGGACATGAATCATTTTCACAGAGCCCGTAGTTGAGCAGATCGTGACACTTCTTGCCGACGACCTCCGCTGCCGGTTTGCCAAGCAGTTTCAGCATGGCCTCGTTGGCTCTGATGATGGTGCCGTCATCACGGGCCGCCCACATGGCATCACTGACAGCCAGAAAAATCTGTTCCAGCTCCATGCAGTCTATCTCTGCCCGCAATTGCTTGTTGCCGGCATCAGCGATAACCATCTCCAGCGCTTCGCGCTCCCCGCGCAGATTCTCACAAGCTTGCTTCAGATCTTCGTTTTCTTTCTTAAGCTGATCCAGTAGCTGTGTGTCATCATTAATGTCGGTCATCCGGGATCCTTGGAGTTGCTTTATTATTAGGGTAAAACCCTTACTCGTCATTCCCGCATCGATTCCAGTCAGGAATCCAGCTCACAAGCGCATGAACATTCCGGATCCCCGAAAAGGGTGTTCGAGGATGACAATCTTTTTGCAAAACCCTGATCAGAGTCGAGCTGTTTGGATCTTTGTCTGTTTGTGCGCGCTCGGTCTCGTTGCTGTTTACACTTCGAACCGGGCTTTGCAGTCTCTTTAATTACGTTGAAAGTTGTCACGGGCAAAGGAATAGTTGAACTTCATATGTTCCGTATACGTGCCTTCAAGGATGGCGACAACATCCTCAGTAAAGACCAGTTCCTCGTCGGTTGGAATGACAAAGACCTTGATGGGTGAATCGGCAGTTGAAATCATCGTCTCACGTTTGCGCGTCATGGTGTTGCGGTTCTTTTCTCGATCGAGCCTGATTCCCATGTGCTCGAGATTTTCCAGGGTTTTTTCGCGGATCAGCCAGCCCATTTCACCAACCCCGGCGGTGAAAACAACAGCATCCAGGCGACCCAGTGCGGCGCAGTATGAACCGATGTATTTTTTCAAACGATAGGATTCAATGTCAAGAGCAAGTTGACAACGCTCATTGCCGGCTTCTGCGGCCTCAATGACATCGCGGCGATCAGTGAACTCACCGGTGATACCGAATATTCCAGATTTTTTGTTGAGAATGCTGTCGATCTCCTTTGGAGTCACCCCCTCACGTTCCATGATAAACGCCGGAATGGCTGGATCAATGTCGCCACAACGGGTTCCCATGACGGCCCCTTCCAGCGGAGTAAGGCCCATGGAGGTGTCGACCGACATGCCGTTTTTGATGGCTGCATGAGAAACACCGTTACCGATATGCATGGTGATAATATTGCATTCCTCCGGTGGTTTGCCGAGGAGAACTGCTGCCCGCTTGGAGACATAAAGATGGCTGGTTCCGTGAAAACCGTAACGACGGACGCCGTGCGTGGCATACCATTCGTGGGGAACCGGATAGGTATAGGCATATTCCGGCATGGTCTGGTGAAAGGCGGTGTCGAAAATGGCAATGTGCGGAACATCGGGAAGAACTGCCTGGGCAGCCTCAATCCCTGAAATATTCGGTGGGTTATGCAGGGGCGCAAGGTGCTGCACCTCTTTGATCGCCTCGAGAACCTCGTCGCTGATTTGTACGGAACAGGTGAATTTCTCACCGCCGTGAACAACCCGGTGGCCGACTGCCGAAATCCGGCTCATGTCCGCAACCACGCCGTGTTCCTTGCCGGTGAGGGTTTTGACGATCAGGTGGACCGCTGTTTTGTGATCGGGGCACTCGTATTCTTCACGATAGGTCTCGCGCCCGGGAACTTCGTGGATGATGTAAGAATCCCCGATGGTAACGCGTTCAACCATTCCCTTGGCGATAACCTCCTTGCGTTTCCAGTCGAACAACTGGTACTTGACCGATGAACTCCCACAGTTCAATGCCAGAATGTCCATGCTGCCTTCTCCTTTGTCATTAAATTGAAAAAAATGATCAGGATCGCCCCGATCTTAAGGTTGGTTGATTTTGTTCGGCGATTCTTGATCAGAATACACATTTAAGCGCACAGGCTAGCGCGATTGCACCTTTCTCTGCAAGTTTTTTTCGGGTCTGGACAGGGAGCAGGAGATCGGTTAAAGTGCCATGAACTGCAAGGGTAGAACCAACTCTGGTGATACCGGAACTCAATAATTAATCAGGAGGAAAAATCATGGCTCATGTAATTTCAGACGAATGTATAGCTTGTGGTGCCTGCCAGCCGACCTGCCCGGTCGACGCGATTGCTGAAGGCGATATCTACACCATTGATGCAGAAACCTGCACCGATTGTGGCGCCTGTGTCGATTCATGTCCGGTGGATGCCATCAGCGCTGTCTGATCATCTCCGCACAAAATGATGTCAAAGAGCGGTGGCTGTTTAAACGACGGTCGCCGCTTTTTTTATGAGGAATGTCAATATTAAGAAACAGTTTTCGGAGAAGAGAAGCCTGGCGTGTGGATCAGTTGGCGGTGGGGCGGGAAGAGGTCACCTTAACGCTGAATTCGGCGATATTCGGGGGTAGTTCCTTGAATACAATGGCAAAGGGGATGCTCCTGCGTGGATCGATCTTCATGTTGCTGAGGTCCCTGCCAAACTGGTTGCCCATCCGCTGTTCTATCTCTTCAAAGGGCAGAGAGCGGAGTTCCTCATCGCTGATCGGGTTGCCGGAAAATACCGTCTTTTGCAGCAGCGGTCTGCCATGCTGATCATGAAGTATACCTTTGACCTGAATAGCAGAACGGGGTTGATTGAAATTGTTGATGGTTTCCCCGCGAATGACAAATATTTCCCCCGTTTGCTCATTGGTTAGAAACCTCCCCTCCAGCGTGCCCAGAGATATTTGTCCAATGTCGGTCGAGTGTTCGGTCACCTGACCAAACATCTGCCGAAATTTCTCATTGATTTCTTCCGGCCCGTCGAAATAAATGAGAGCTCCGCCGCCGATCAGAGCGGCAAGAATGATCAGCAGCATGGTCTTGACCAGAATGGAGAAAGCTGAGTTTTTAGGTGCTGTAGCCGGCTTTCTTTTTTTGGGCGGCTCCGGAGTCAGCTCTTTGGCTTCATCCTGCTCACTCTTGCTCACAGCGGAAGCTGCGGACAGGTCAGGGGCCGGATCTGTTTTTTCCGTGGTTGCGGTAGTCAGCTCTTCTTCGTTGCCGAAGGTGAATTCTTCTGTAGGGGTTTTTTCGGCATCAAGCTCACGAAAGCGGTCGTAATCAAACTCGCTGTCCGTTGTTTCTATATCACTGAAGTCGGCAGGATCAGCCGGTACAGCATCAGACTGTCGAAAGAAGGAATCGCTGTCGGCAATTGTCGATTCGGGAGGGGATTCGTCAAATGCAGCGGACTCCTGATCGGCAACGAAAACGTCTTCTTCTGTTGTGTCGAGGGGGGCTTCCTCGTGGGGTTTCTGAGCCGTGAAAATATGCTTGCAGCGAGCACAGCGGACTTTGGCTCCGGCTTGCGGAATACGCTCTTCGGCAACGTTAAAACGGGTCGTGCATTCTGGACAGGTAATGATCATCAGTGGCCTCCCGTGGATGAAAGATCGTTAGGTTTTGTTCCCGTTATGCCGGCACCTTAAATGTCGTTAACCAGGTGGATGTCAGGTAGATTTCGATAAAGTTCATTGTGGTCAAGCCCGTAGCCGATGATAAAACCATCGTCCATGGTGATGCCGACATAATCCGCTTCGATGTCAACCTCTCGGCGGCCACGTTTATCGATCAGCGTGCAAATCTTCAGTGAGCGTGGCTCGTGATGCAGTAATTTATTGTAAAGACATTCAAGGGTGTAGCCGCTGTCGACAATGTCTTCGACAATGATGACATTGCGGTCGCGTATCGGCATTTCAAGGCCTTTGCGAAACTCAATGATTCCTGAAGACCGGGTTTCGGAGCCGTAGCTGGCCAGACGGACAAAATCAACAACAGTGGGTACACTGATGGCGCGAATCAGGTCGGCAATAAATAAAAAGGAGCCCTTAAGAACGCCCACCAGCAAGATTTCCTCATCGGAATAATCTCGTGAGATTTCCGCACCCAGGCGTTCAACCTCTGCGGCGATCCGATCGCGAGAGTAGAGAATCTGGTGGTCTGAGGCTGTCATTGAATTTGTCGCTCCCTGATCAAAAATTAATAAGAGCAATCTATAGCAGGAAGAAATAACCTCTGTCAATTGAAACGGCACCTTGTAGCGCTCTTTTGTCTGAACAGAACTTCCTATATTTATTGAACTTTAAGCGACGCCTTAGAAGCTTCGAAGATTACAGGAGATGTTCGTTTGCGCATGGCCGGGGGGCGACAGGCATGTAAAAAATGAATTGATAGCCTCAGCCCGATATTTTTTATATAAATAGCTCGTGAATTGTTATCTTTACGTAATGATTGTGCTATAGTTCCGGCGGGCTTTATTGGCCCAGTCAGAATTCAATGTGCTTGTTCGTTGTTCTGTTCCGGCTATTTAGTCTTTGTTGATATCACCTGTCACCAAGGAGTTCCTATGAGTGAAGTTCCTGCCTCTCCGACTGAAAGAAGAACATTCCTGGGTATTATTCTGGCCGCCATCGGCGCTGTTGCTGCGGGCGGGTTCGGCTGGTCCATGTTTCGTTTCCTTTCACCCGTGGACCGGGGCGGAGAAGAAAGTCAGGTTCGTCTTGAGCGAACGTTGGTGGCTGTCGGTGGCGCCCATTTCTTTGCTTTTCAGGGCCGGCCGGCAGTGATTCTGCAACCCCGGGCGGGAGAATATATTGCTTTAAACGCCGTATGTACTCATCTCGGTTGTATCGTTAAGTGGGTCGATGAATCACAGGAGTTTCTTTGCCCTTGCCATGCCGGTCGTTTTTCCTCTGCCGGACAGGTTCTGGGTGGTCCGCCGCCGCGAGCTCTTGCTACCTATCCGGTAACCCTCGACGGCGACGACATTCTGATCGGTTAAGGAGGCTGGCAATGAATCTGGCAAAAGAAGCAATTGACTGGTTGGATCGACGCCTGGGCGTTCGCGAATTACTGCATAAGAACCTCGGTGGTTATCTGCTCCCGCGCAATATCAATATCTGGTACACCCTGGGCGCGGTACTTTTGACGATGTTTGTTCTGCAGTTCGTCACCGGCACCCTGTTGCTGGTCTACTATGTACCACACACCGAGAAGGCCTTTGCCAGCGTTACCATGATCATGAACGAGATCCCCTACGGATGGCTGATTCGCTATCTGCATGTAGTCGGATCCAATCTGATCATCGTTTTTTTGCTGGCCCACATGCTGTCAGTTCTTTACATGGGAAGCTACAAACGCCCACGTGAGCTGACCTGGCTCTCGGGTTTTATTCTCTTTAACCTCGGGCTGGTGTTCTGCTTGACCGGCTATCTGCTGCCCTGGAGTCAACTTTCGTTCTGGGCAACGACTGTGGCAACGGATGCCGCCGGCGCCATACCGGTAGTCGGAGACCAGATTATCGCCTATCTGCGTGGCGGACCAACCGTTGGCGAAGCCACCCTGGGGCGTTTCTTTGCCCTGCATGTCATGGGCCTGCCGCTGGCTTTTCTGGTGCTGGTCGGATTTCACCTCTTTTGTGTACGCAGGGTCGGTATTTCCAAACCTCCATTTGGCGATGACTATCGTCCAACTGAAATGCCGCGGAGTTTCCACCATGATGAGCATCCTGACGGTGTGCCCTTTCATCCCAATTACACCATAAAAGACGGGGCGATGGTCTTTTTTGCTCTGGCTCTGCTGGTAACGATCACTTTTTTCGCTCCCTGGCTCTTTATACCGCCGGACGCACTGGAGCCAGCCGATCCCTTCTTTACTCCACCCAATATCAAGCCGGAGTGGTATTTTCTCTGGGCTTATCAGACCCTGAAGATTTTCCCTAGCGAATTGTTGGGTCTGGCTTCTCAGGGCGTGGCTATGGGATTTCTGGCACTGCTGCCGTTTTTTGACCGCGGTATTGAACGCCGACCGTCCAACCGACCCCTGTTTGTTACCCTCTACCTGCTGGGAATTCTGGTGTTTGTCGGCCTGTCAATGTGGGGGCACTACTCATGAAAAAGATTTTCATAAGAGCAAACTTGCTGTTTTTTCTTCTGATTTTTGTCGGAACGCTGCCTGCTGCTGCCGTTACGGATGTCTGTATCGATTGTCATGGTGGACTTGCCGGTCAATTGGGGGAAATCCCAACGGCTGAATGGCAGACCAGTATCCATGCCCGTCATCGCATATCCTGTCATCATTGCCATGGTGGCGATCCTACCGATTACGTCAAGGCAATGACTGCCGAACGCGGTTTTGTGGGGGTTCCGGAACACTCCGAGGTTCCGGCCTTCTGTGGTCAATGTCATGTCGGCGTCGAGGAAGACTACTGGGAGAGCCTGCACGGTCAGGTTATCGATTTTGGTGGACCCAACTGTGTCACCTGTCATGAAAGTCACGCAGTTCAGGTAGCGACGATTGATCTGATCAATGAAATCAGTTGCTCCCGCTGTCACAGCTACGAAAAGCCGGCCCTGATCAAGGAGGAGATCAGCGCTACGGAAGCCATGCTAAGTCGTCTTGAAGCCTCCATTGCTTCCCTGTATCGGGTCGGGATCGATACCGGTCATCTGGAGGACGAACTATTCGCGACCCGCAACAGTTTCCGCCGCCTGTTCCACAGTGTTGACATCGACAAGATTCGTGCGGAAACAGCAGGCTTTGATGCCGATCTGGAGCAGACCAAAGCAACTATCGACGAGCTGGAAAATACCCTCGGCAAGCGTAAGATTGCCGGTGGCGCATTGGTGCTCTTGTTGCTTCTGGGCGGATGTATTGCTCTGCTTATCCGGCGTACCTATGAAGGCCACGAATAGACTCAGTGGCTGAGACAGAGGCAAAAACAGGGGCAGTCACCGTTACGGTGGGTGCCCCTGTCTTATTAAATACAAGCATCGGCCTAACACTATTCCAATAGATTATCGGCAGTCTCGACAGCGTACCGGACAAATGCTGAAAGGAGAGCTGTCTATGCCTGTCGCTGCGAGTCTCACAGAAACATCCTGTCAACTGAATATTGCCTGTCCTCTGTATGATAAACACAACCGGAGTTGCCAACAATCTTCGGCTCCTGCGTCCCTGAAAAGATCCTTGTGCCAAACTGATGAACACGATTCCTGCCCGATTTATCTTGGTTACCTGTTACGTCACACACGCATGATACGTTGCGATAATGACTGGCTCGATGCCCGCTAAGCTCTTCACCAGCAAAAAAACAGGTTAAGAAGTTGTTAATTTTTTCCTGATTAGAACTAATCTTCCGTAGATGCAATCTTATCCCCTCTCCTTCAGGGAGAGGGCTAGGGTGAGGGGGTTTTCAGCTACCTTCTCCCCCCAGGAGAAGGGTTCAGGGGAAGATTGATGCTAATCAGTAATTTTTTTGTTCGGGTTGACAGGGTTTGTCTCTTCACACTAGGCAGAAGGTTCAGCTCAATATCTTAATGGCGTGTATAAAAAAATCATATGAATGCCTTGTTTGTTTATATTCTATATAAATATCAAATGGTTAGCATGTTGATGCGGGGCTGGAAAGGGTTTGTGAACTCCCTGGCTGTATGATTTGTCTATATACATTGGTAGTATAATCAAGAGGAATAAAACATCACCCAACCCTCTCACTGAAAATATAAATCAATACAATCAGATAGTTAGAAGGTTTCCTCGGGGTTGCTCCAAGTATTGGCATGCTCTCTGCTTTATGACATGTCAACAACAACACATGCTGATGATCAGCATCGTCATAGGAGGACGCCATGAAAAATACTTTACGTAATTCCCTGATCGCCCTGTTGACCTTTACTTCTTCTGCTTTTGCTTCCGGGGCCGCTGGTACTGGTGAAGGTGGTTTGCTCGTTTCCTTGTTCCTCGGTTTCTTTGCACTGATCATTGTATTTCAATTGGTCCCCGCGACCCTGATGATGGTTGGTGTTCTCAGAGGGTTGCTCGGCCGTGACCGTGAAGCCGTAAAAGTGAAAAACTAATCGTTGCTTGCTCACCAGAGGATAACGACCATGCGTGGCTTACTGATTGCCAACAAAGACACCCAGGCTCGGAATCGCCTAGCGGATATGTTCAGTGCCGACCAATACAAGGTTTCGATGACGGATTCGGTTGCCAATGCTTTAGAGGTAATTATCAATAAAGAGATCCAGGTAGTGGTCCTCGACGGTCAGATAGACCAGTACAGCATGGCTCGGTTGGTGCCGTTGCTGAAAAAGTGTAACCGTCATCTGTCGATCATTCTGATCAGTGATGAGTTATCTCTGGAGTTGATGCGGCGTATTCGTCAGGAAGGAATTTTTTATCATGCACTTAAAACCAGCGGAGTGGAAGATCGTGAAGAAATTCGTTGCGCTGTCCAGAGTGCCTTTACCAAATATGAGGAAGTGACTGCAACCGGCGCTTCCGGATCAAAGGAGAAAATTATGTTTAAAGCAAAATCCCTCATCTCAACTGTAGCCGTTATGTTTCTGCTTGCATCCCCTGCCTTTGCGGTTGATACTGCAGTGACCTACAGCAGTGGCTTGCTGGTGCTGCTGTTTGTCGGCTTCTGTGCTCTGATTATTGTTGCCCAGTTGGTGCCGGCGGTATTGGTTTTGCTCGGCATGACCCAGGCTGTCACCCAGAGTTCACGGAAAACGGCAACTGCTAAAAACTAAGCAACCAGAACCAAAACCGAAGTATCAACGGGGAGACTGCTATCAAGCAATCTCCCCGTTGCCTTGTCTGCCCGCAGAGCTGGCAAACAAGGCAACCCCGCTTGACGACCCCTGACCTATGCCTGGATCGGACCTTTTGTTGGTGCCTTGATTCGTCCGATCGGCGGCTGGCTAGCGGACAAACTTGGCGGCTCCATCGTCACTCAGATGATCGGTGATCAAGTTCTCAATGGTACTCCTGAAAACGCCATGTATGCCTTTGCGGTTTTTTATATTCTGTATAATCTGTGTATGATTCTTAACTGGTGGTTTTATCTGCGCCGTGCGGCCTACGTGAAAAATCCGTGACAGGATGTTGAAGCAGACAGTCTTTGCGAAAGGAAGGTACCCATGACTAACCATGTCAAACAGGAACTTTGCGCCAGCATTGTTCAGCAAGCGCCTGATGCCATTCTGTTCTCCGACCGCGAGGGGATCATCCGGCTGTGGAATCGAGGGTGCGAGCTGGTGTTCGGTTTTACCGAAGCGGAGGCGCTGGGGCAGTCCCTCGACATTATTATTCCGGAGAAGCTGCGGGCGCGCCATTGGGAAGGCTATTTCAAGGTGATGGAGACCGGTGTGTCCGCCTACGGCACCAAGCTGCTGTCGGTGCCGGCGCTACATAAAGATGGCCGTCAGCTCTCCTGCGCCTTTTCCATTGTCATGCTCAAGGATGAAAAGGGCACGCCGACCGGTGTCGCCTCGATCATGCGCGATGTCACGGATGCCTGGATGCGGGAGAAAACGCTGAAGGAGAAGATAGCCCAGCTGGAAAAGGGGGCATGATTACAGCATAATCATGTTTGTTGCGGGACTTGGATGGGGTAATTCTAGTGTCTAGACTAAAAGCGGGCCTCAGATCATTTGCATGTTGATCGAAGTCTTGGACATTTTTTATGCATTACCAGAAATCCCAGCCTGGATCGCCGAGCGGGGATTTGGTGTTCTTATGCCGTAACCTGTGGCGCTAAAGGTGACGCTCAAAATCCATTCTCTGGTGCAATATCCTCATAACGTCGATCCCATCATCAGCAAACTTAAAGAAGATAACGTGAGAACCCGTTCTTGATTTTCGGTAGCCTCTCCTCACGTCACCAATATCTACAGATTTTGTGGGGGCACTGGCTAAGAGCACAGTTGAACATTTTGAATGATCCGAGAGGGAAAGGAGAAAACTTATGATGATCGATCGCATCGTTGAACTACTGGGAACAGAAAAAGAATTGCTGGAGTATACGTGCCAGGGCATCCCAAAGACCAACTTGCACCTTCCTGGCCCGGATTTCATTGAGCGCTCCTGGCTTGACTCGGACCGTCCCGTTTCTGTCCTGCGCAATTTGCGCTGGATGCATAACAATGGTCGTCTGGCCGGCAGTGGATATCTCTCTATTCTGCCGATTGACCAGGGGATCGAACACTCAGGCGGTGCCTCTTTCGCGCCCAATCCGGAATATTTTGACCCGGACAAGATTGTGCAGCTTGCTCTGGAAGGAGGATGTAACGCTGTTGCTTCAACAGCCGGTGTTCTGGGGGCGGTAGCACGCAAATACGCCCACCGCATCCCGTTCATCGTCAAACTTAACCATAACGAACTCCTCACTTACCCGAACATCTACGATCAGACGCTCTTCGCCAGCGTGGAACGCGCGTTTGAGATGGGTGCTGTGGGGGTCGGTGCCACAATCTACTTCGGCTCTGATCAATCTCGGCGCCAGATTGAGGAGATTTCTGCGGTTTTTGAACGAGCTCATCAGCTGGGGATGTTTACTGTATTGTGGTGCTATCTGCGTAATTCAGTTTTTAAAAAAGATAAGGATTACCACGTTGCTGCTGATCTCACTGGACAGGCCAATCATCTGGGCGTCACGCTGCAAGCAGATATCATCAAACAGAAGCAACCGGAATGCAACGGCGGCTATCCTGCGCTGCAGTTTGGCAAGACGCACGAGTGGATCTACGGTGATCTGGTTCCCGAACACCCGATTGAATGGACACGTTATCAGGTAGTCAACTGTTATATGGGACGGGTGGGTCTCATCAATTCCGGGGGGGCCTCTACTGGCGAAGGAGATTTAGCCCAGGCAGTGCGTACTGCCGTCATCAATAAACGTGCCGGTGGTACCGGGCTCATCAGTGGACGCAAGGCCTTTCAACGACCAATGAAGGAAGGCATAGCGCTTCTGAATGCCATTCAAGATGTTTTTCTGTGCCCAGAGGTGACAGTAGCTTAGAAACAACAACATCGATAAGCTTGCAGGATATTGTTGAAAATATGTCGGCCCAAGCGAGGAAACTCTATCATCTTGGGATCAAGTCGTTCAGCCGAGCTACTTTAAGCCGTGCAAACGAACAACAATCCCACCGGATGGATGTATGAGGCTCTGTTCCACCGACTGCTGGGGCGTTGCCAGAATCTGGCTCCACGAAACAAGAAGTTCAAATTCAAGGAATCAGCAAAGCTTTATCTACTTGATGCCACCATGATCGACCTGACCTTATCGCTGTTTCCCTGGGCGAAATATCGCAAAAGTAAGGGAGCTGCCAAGTTACACATCGGACTGGATGCCGATGGTTATCTGCCGGCTTTCGTTGATTTGAGCGAGGGCAAGGAGCATGAAATCAACATGGCCAGGCAACTTGAACTGCCCAAAAATTCCTACGTCGTTTTCGACCGGGGCTATACCGATTACTCCTGGTATCAGGATCTCACAGAAAACGACATTCGTTTTGTCACGCGCCTGAAGAGCAATGCGGTGACGATTCCCGGCCCCAAGCGCAGAGGGCGCAAGAGCCCAGGGGTATTGTTAGATCAGCAAGTACAGCTGAATTTGTTCGATCGGCGCGATTTCCTGGAGCTTTTTGCGCCACCTAAACCAAAATTATCGTTATGCGACAAGCAGCTATCGCTTATCTAGAAACTATGAGACAGCAGTGACTCATGACTAAAAAAATTTCTTCCATCACTCAGATCTTCCTGGTTTTTATCAAACTGGGACTGACTTCATTCGGGGGGCCGGTAGCGCATCTGGGTTTCTTCCGCGAAGAATTCGTCAGGCGCCGACGCTGGTTGACAGAATCAAGCTATGCTGACCTGGTGGCTCTATGCCAGTTTCTGCCCGGGCCGGCCAGTAGTCAGGCGGGATATGCTATCGGCTTGATGCGCGGCGGAACAGCAGGGGGAATCGCCGCCTGGATCGGCTTCACCCTTCCCTCCGCAATCATGCTGATCGCCCTTGCTTACGGCGTTACTGCCCTTGGGGACATGCAGCAGTCCGGCTGGCTACAGGGATTAAAGATCGCGGCGGTGGCGGTGGTGGCCAAGGCGGTATGGGGAATGGCTACCCAACTCTGTCCGGATGGCCAACGTACAACGATGGCACTGTTGGCGGCAATGGCTGCACTGGCTTGGATGACTGCTCTCACCCAGGTTCTTATCATCGTTACTGGTGGCATACTGGGATGGTTGCTGTATCGTCATGAGGTCGATCCTGCAAGAGAAGATAGGGGTACGCGAATTTTATCCCGCCGCGGCGGGGCAACCTTTCTGGCCGCCTTTTTTATCCTTCTGGTCGGCTTGCCACTACTGACCGCAAACTATCCCGCTACCAACCTGCAGATTTTCGAGAGTTTTTATCGCTCGGGATCTCTGGTGTTTGGCGGTGGGCACGTTGTGCTTCCCCTGCTTCAGACCGAGGTTGTTCCCACTAACTGGATCACGGACGATAATTTCCTCGCTGGCTACGGGGCGGCGCAAGCCGTACCGGGCCCACTCTTTACCTTCGCTGCTTATCTCGGTGCGGTTATGACGGTTGGTCCCGGTGGCTGGATGGGCGGGCTGTTGACTCTGGTTGCTATCTTCATGCCGTCCCTGCTGCTGGTACAGGGGGCGCTTCCGTTCTGGGATCTGCTGCGCCGTGCGCCTGCGGCCCAGGCAGCTATGCGCGGCACCAACGCTGCTGTCGTCGGCATCTTGCTGGCCGCTCTTTACAATCCGGTGTGGATCAACGGCATCCACGGACCGCGCCATTTTATCATTGCCCTGGGTGCGTTCGGTCTGCTGCAGTTCTGGAAGGCGCAACCTTGGCTGGTCGTCGGCCTAGCTATGATGGCCGGCATGGTATTTCTCAACTGAACGTTCCACCAAACAAATGGGTCCTATTTAGTTTCCGTCCGGAAACTGCATTATGTTTATCCGGTGTTTCCGGATGAACACTATTTAGCAAATTCCCTGTCGTTGTGATTGCCTGTCCGATAACTCAC
>SLDV01000170.1 GCA_007125165.1 Geobacteraceae bacterium
CATTTAACGGAGAGGCGCAGGAGGTGGAGAGGCGCGGAGCAAAGCGGAATTTTGGTTATAAACCGTAGGGGAGCAATTCATTGCGCCCGGGTTATTCAAAGAACGTTATTATCGGGCGTGATGAATCACGCCCCTACCGACAAATTATCCCAACTGATAGTGTCAAGGCTGCGCATGAATCGACAATTATCAGTCGTTAAATCAGACACCTAACCTGATGCCCGATCCAGTTCTTCCCTGACAACCGTGCGAATGACCTCCTCAATAGGGCGCTCATGTTCGCTGATATAATGACGCAACGCATCATTTATCAAACGTTGATATTGCCCTCCTCCGGCCTGATCAGCCTGAATTCGGAACCAATCAAGCACATCATCATCAATGCGAATAGTGATCCGGGTTTTGCCGCTTTGAGACGGCATGATCGCGCCACGACGGGCATTTTTAAAATCATACTCTTCTCTGATTTCAGTACCCTTCTTCATAATATTGCCTTTCTCGACGTGTAGCATGTCATGCCGAAATAATACGAATTTCTTTTTCACGCAACGTGTAAACCACGGTTAGCAACACCCCTTCAGCGCTTTGACCTATCGTGACATATCGCCATTCTCCAACCGCGTCGGGATCTTCTATCGTCAGAGCCAATTCATCTTCGAAGATAGTCGCGGCATCGGAAAACCTGACTCCGTGTTTACTCAAGTTACGTCGAGCCTTGTTAACGTCCCACTGAAATTCCATGCCCCCTCCATCTGTTACAAATCACATTTTGTACATAAATTATATGCACAACGACGTGATGCTTTCAAGCATTTGTTTTTTGTTGCATATCAACAGAAAGCAAAATCAGGATCCAGAAAAGAAATTTAACGGAGAGACACAGGAGGTGGAGAGACGCGGAGATAATCGGAATGTTGAATGTCAACAGTAGGGGAGCAATTTATTGCGCCCGGGTTTTTCAAGGAACGTTACGATCGGGCGTGATCAATCACGCCTCTGCCGACACAGCCAAGGGGTCAGTCAGCGCGCAGTCGACATATCACACATGCATGATCAATCCCGGATAACGCGCGACAACAGCATCAGAGGTTACCAGCTTGATGCCTTCCACAATGGACTGGGCAAGGAGCATCCGGTCAAAAGGATCCTTGTGGATTTGCGGGAGGGATGTTGCTGCAATAGCGTGGGCACTGGTGATGGACAGTTCGCGATAATCATGATCGAGCAGTCCCTGGCGGAATTCCTGGGCATCAACCTCAAAGTCATCGCGACCCAACCCTGATTTGATGACAATCTCCCAGATACTGGCCGAACTGAAAAAAAGCGTATTGCTGGGGTCTTCTATTATTTCTATGGCTTGAGCCGACAGCCTGTCCGAACCACCTGCGGCCCACAACAACAAATGGGTATCCAGCAGCAGTTTCATTCTTGCCCCGCGAACAAATCGGCAATCTCACCTTCTGCCATACGATCAAAATCGTCGGGCACACGGATCTTGTCTTTCATGAATCCGATTCGCCCAACCTGCGGTGATTCAAGCTGATCAATCCGGGTGACCTTGACTAACGGCTTGCCGGCTTTGGCGATGATAAAATCTTCTCCGTTAACAGCTTTTTCAATCAGCCGCGACAGATTGGTTTTAGCCTGGTGGATATTAACGGTTTCCATGAGCACCTCCAGCTGATGGACTTAGTTCACCTACAGAATATCATTAAAGGTGGGCTTATTGAAACCATCATTTTTAAATCGAGAGGAAAGAGATCATTTGGGGTTTTATCCGATGTTGATAGATTTTCATTGCGGCAAAAAGCTTATTAAGTTCTGTTAGCCGCTATCAAAATCTATGAAGGTCTGATAAGGGCAATGATCGAAACCACTTTGTCGCGGGCAGCGAGCCAGTCCCCGGGGTTCTTCTGTATTCCATGCTCTAACTTCTGTATTCTGTCCCACCTCAGAACATGTTATAAAACCAGCCAATTTCACCAATACCCAAGGATGATGCTTTCGCAAGAAAGCAATTTCGGTGATGGCTAAGCAAAAAACGGCAGATGCAAGGCGCGCAATTATCGAGCAATGAGGCGTACTTATGTACGTCGAAGCCGTGAGAAAATTGCAGCAACGCAGCAGTTGGCGAGTTTTTGCGACGCCATCAAGGATCACCGTATCAATGGACACTATCACCCTCATCGGCATTGCCATTGCCCTGGCAATGGATGCTTTTGCTGTGGCGCTGGCGGCCGGGTTGACCCTGGCGACGGTGACCTATCGGCACCTGTTTCGCTTCGGTTTCCATTTCGGCCTGTTTCAGGGGATGATGCCGGTGCTGGGGTGGCTGGCGGGTGTGGGGCTGCGTCACTACATGGAGGCCTTCAGTCACTGGCTGGCTTTTGTGTTATTATCGCTGATCGGTGTCAAAATGCTCTACGATGCCCTGACCCACAGGGATGAGGGCGCGGAAAGAAAAGACCCGACCCGCGGCATGTCTCTGGTGATGTTGTCGATAGCCACCAGCATTGATGCTCTGGCGGTGGGGTTCAGCCTGGCACTACTGGGAGTTAATATCTGGCTTCCGGCATTGGTCATCGGCGTGACGGCTTCCGTTTTCACTCTGGCCGGCATGCTCATCGGTCAACGCCTGGGGACCTTGTGGAGCAGCAAAGTGGAATGTGCCGGGGGTCTGTTGCTGATTGCTATTGGCTTGAAGATTCTGCTGGAAAATACGCTGTTTCGATAAACCGGAATAGGCTTTTTGGTCCACGGAAAGCTCGGAAGGACACGGAAATACAAAAAAATCATTTATAACTTCATTGTGTAAACTTAAATGGTGAATTACTGTCTTCTTTAATTAATTAATTTTCCGTGCCTTTCCGTGTTTTCCGTGGACACCTGTTTTTCCCGGATAATTGTGTTGACGGAGCAAACTGATGAATCAAACCCTTGATCCTGGTCGCCGATTACCGGCGGAGTGGGAACCTCAGGATGCGGTGCTGCTGGCCTGGCCACACCGGAACAGTGACTGGGCCGACCTGTTGGATGAGGTTGTGCCTGTATACCTCGAACTGGCTCGGCAGATCAGCCGCTTTGAGCGTGTGATTATCATCAGCCCGGAGCCGGACGCTGTCCACGCACAACTGGCCCATGCCGGTATCGTCAGCAATCAGATTCATTTGTTGGATATCCCCACCAACGACACCTGGATTCGCGATTTCGGGCCCATCACCATCGTCGACAAGGGACAACCGCGACTGCTCGATTTCGGCTTCAACGGCTGGGGGTTGAAATTTGCCGCTGACCGGGATAATCAGGCTACCCGGCAGCTTGCCCGTTCGCCGCTTTTTTCCGGTATCGCGTTTGAAACCATTGGGTTGATTCTCGAAGGGGGCAGCATTGAGTCTGATGGTAAAGGAACCCTGCTGACCACCTCCAACTGCCTGCTGAATCCGAACCGCAATCCGCATCTGACGCAAACACAACTTGAATCAGAACTGAACAGGTTGTTCGGTGAACAACATCTCTTATGGCTCGACCATGGCCGGCTCGTCGGCGATGACACGGACGCTCACATCGACACCATCGCCCGCCTCTGCCCTGACGATACCATCCTCTACGTGCACTGTGACGATCCCGAGGACGAACATTACAACGAATTTTTACGCATGGAAGAGCAGTTGCACAACCTCAGAACACGGCAGGGGAAGCCCTTCAAGCTGGTAGCCCTGCCCTGGCCGCAGGCATATTATGATCAAGGACAGCGCCTGCCGGCGACCTACGCCAACTTTCTGATCATCAACGGTGCGGTACTGGTGCCCTGCTATC
>SLDV01000128.1 GCA_007125165.1 Geobacteraceae bacterium
TGTTCGTCAGTAAAATCTTCAGGAGTAAATACATCGCTACAGTTAGACTCAACGACGAGAAATTCTCCGCCTTTGGTTATTTTACTGCTCATAAGTTACCTCATTGTGTGATCAGGAGTTCTGCAACACTACGGTTGGTGTTGCTGGCGCAACGTCTTCGACCCGTCGCCTGTGTCTGCTTAAAATCGTTATACTGCGATTATAAGCAGGATGGCACGGACACAGACCTTGTGAACCCAACTTTTCTGTCATTCTGCGCGTAGCGAAGCGTAGTCGCAGAATCCATATCCTGTTTTCTGCTGTACTGGAGTCAAATAGACAGCCAGATTTTCTATTTTGCCGGAGTAAAAATATAAGCGAATTTCCTATTAATAACAGGGACAGGCTTGTTTTATAGCTTTTCGAAGATTCCCGCTGCACCCATCCCGCCGCCAATACACATGGAGACCATACCGTAACGGCTGTTTTTCCGCTGCATGGTGTGGACCAGGGTGGCAGTCAGTTTAGCGCCGGTGCAGCCCAGGGGGTGACCGAGGGCGATGGCACCGCCGCAGGGATTGACGATGGCAGGGCTCAGGTCTAACTCGCGCATCACCGCCAGAGCCTGGGCGGCAAAGGCTTCGTTGAGCTCGATGATATCGAGGTCATCCTGTCGGAGCCCGGCCATTTTCAGCGCCGCGGGGATGGCCTCGATGGGGCCGATACCCATGATCTCCGGTGGCACCCCTTTGACGGCGAAGGCGACAAAGCGCGCCAGAGGTTGCGCTCCCAGCTGTTTGAGCATCTTTTCCGAGACCACCAGCACTGCTGCCGCACCGTCGGTCATTTGCGAAGCGTTGCCGGCGGTGACGGTACCCATTGCTTTAAAAGGTGTCATTAGCTGTGCCAGGCTTTTGATATGCGTATCTGCACGCACTCCCTCATCGGCACTAACCATGACGTTGGTTTTACTTGCCTTCCCCTTGTTCATGGTGGTCTGTTCCACTTCAACCGGAATGATTTCTTTGTCAAAATGCCCGGCACTGATCGCGGCTGCTGCTTTCAGGTGGCTGTCACAGGCGAACTGATCCTGGTCTGCACGGCTGATGTTGTATTGTTCTGCTACCAGCTCGGCGGTGATCCCCATGGAGCTGTAAACTTCGGGCCACTGATCGAACAGCCCTGGATTGGCGCTGTATTTGTTTCCTCCCATGGGGATCATGGTCATGGATTCGGTGCCGCCGGCGATGATGCAGTCGGCAAAGCCGGCGATGATCCGTTCCGCCGCCAGGGCGATGCTCTGCAAACCGGAGGAGCAGAAACGGTTGATGGTTTGAGCCGGAATCTGGTAAGGCAAACCCGCCTTGAGGGCGGCAACGCGGGCGACATTCATTCCCTGTTCCCCTTCGGGAAAGGCGCAACCGAGCACCACATCATCAATCAGCATCGGGTCAAGGCCAGTGCGTTCAACCAGTCCGGTAATGACACAGGCTGCCAGATCGTCAGGGCGCATATTGCGAAAGCTCCCTTTACCGGCTTTGCCGCCGGGCGTGCGGTAAGCAGCGAGGATGTAGGCGGTGTTCATGGCGATTTTCCTCCGTAGGGGAGCACGGTGCGCCGTGCCCTTGCTAGTTCCTTAACGGCTTTCCTTTTTTCAGCATGTGCTGTATCCGTTCTGCCGTTTTCTTGTTGCCGCACAGCGTCAGAAACGCCTGACGTTCGAGGTCGAGGAGATCCTGTTCGTTGATCAGCGTTCCCGGCAGCACATCGCCGCCGCAGATCACATCGGCGATCAGACCGCCGATCTCGGCGTCATAGGGGCTGATAAAGTTGCCTTCACGCATGTTCCACAGGTGGCTCTTGATGCTGGCGGCGATGCTGCGCCCCGGCGCCGGAAGTTGTGTCAGCGGTCGGCCTGGACGGTAGTTGGCGGCCAGGGCCAGCACTTGCTTTTTGGCAGCGGCCAGAAGTTGGTCGATATTCATGGTGATACCTACCCGGGTTCCGCTCAGTGCCATGCGATCGAGTTCTGCCGCTCCCATGGAGACTTTAGCCATGGCGATCGTCTTGAAATGATTGAAGATAAAGGGGCTGACATCAACCTCGTACTGCTGTGCCAGATTTACCGCCCGCAGACACATCTCCTTGGTGCCCCCACCGGCCGGAAGCAGGCCGACGCCGATCTCCACCAGCCCCATGTAGGTTTCAGCGTGGGCGTTGATTGCAGCGGCGTGCATCGAAAACTCACAGCCACCACCAAGACTCATACCGAAAGGTGCGGCAACCACGGGAACCTTCGCATACTTGATCGCCATGGTCGCTTTCTGGAAAGCGCGGACCATCATGTCGATATCTTCATAGGCTCCCTCGGCCATGGCCACTGCCAGCAGCATCAGGTTGGCACCAACAGAGAAGTTAGTTCCCTGATTGCCGATCACCAGCCCGACGCCTTCTGTTTCCGCGCGCTTGATGGCCTTGTGGGTCATCGCCAGTATATCATTGCTGATAGTGTTCATTTTCGAGTGAAATTCAAAAACAAACACGCCGTCGCCGACATCGATAACGGATGCTCCGGCATTCTTCTCCACCACCCCGCCCGACTTTTTGATGATGTGAAGAATAATCTGTTCCGGGTCACGCTGAATCGGTTGCCAGGTCTGTTGCAGGGGATCAACATATTCACTGTCACCATGGGTGGCGCTACGGTAAAAGCTGCTGACCTTGCGCAGATGTTCAGGAACGGTGACGCCATCCTGCTCTGCGCGTTTGATAAAGGTATCGACGCCGATGGCATCAAACATCTCGAACGGACCGATCTCCCAGTTGAATCCCCACTTCATGGCGTTGTCGATGTTGACGATATCGTCGGCAATTTCGCCGATGCGGTTGAAGGTATAGAGGAGGGTGTCGCGGAGTGTGCGCCAGGCGAACTCTGCGCCTTTATCATGACCACCAAGCAGGGTGCTCAGCCGTGTCGCCGGATCGTCGATCATCTTGACGGCCGTCACCGAGGGGAATGTGGATTTTTGCAGCGGCAGATATTCGTGCCGGCGGTAGTCGTAGAAGAAAATGGTTTTTTGTCCGTCAACTTCTTCTTTGCGGTAAAAGCCCTGTTTGCTCTTGTTGCCGAGTTGTCCCGCCTTGATCATTGTCTCCATGAATTCGGGAACCCGGAAAGTGTCGCGTTGTTCATCCTCAGGTAGCAGCTCCCAGGTGTTGTGACAGATCTGCGCCAGGGTATCGATGCCAACCAGGTCGGCGGTGCGAAATGCTGCCGATTTGGGACGGGCGGTGGCGGGTCCGGCGATACTGTCAACTTCTTCGACCGTCAATTCCAGATCGAGCATATGTTTGATGGCGTTAAAAATGGAGAAGACGCCGATGCGGTTGGCAATAAAGTTGGGAGTGTCCTTGGCATAGACAACCCCCTTACCGAGGCGTTTGCTGATGAATGTCGACAGGGCAGCGGTGACCGCCGGATCGGTGTAACGGCTTGGTACCAGTTCCACCAGGCGCATATAGCGGGGTGGGTTGAAAAAGTGGGTGACGAGAAAACGTGAGCGTTGCTCTGCCGGCAGCAACTCGGCCATGGTATTGATCGACAGTCCGCTGGTGTTGGAAGAGAGGAGGGTCTGCTCCCCCAGGTGGTTGGCAATGCGTTCGAGCAGTTGCTGCTTGATCGCCAGGTCTTCGACGATGACCTCGATGACCCAGTCACAGTCTGTCAGTTGTTGCAGGTCATCGTCCAGATTGCCGACCCTGATACGGGTGGCCTCTTCCGGCAGAAACAGGGGCGCCGGTTTGATGTTACGCAAATTGTCCCGCGCAA
>SLDV01000089.1 GCA_007125165.1 Geobacteraceae bacterium
ATAAGTTTTTATCGATGGCCCTGCGGCCGGGCTGACAGGTCCGGCCGTTCTTTTGGTCACTTATCAATGAGCAGGTTATCCTGATCTGCCTGACAAAATATGGAGGAAATTCGTGAGCATTACAGCAGCAATGGTATCCGAGTTGCGCAAGGCAACCGGAGCGGGAATGATGGATTGTAAAAAGGCATTGACCGAGACCGGTGGCAACATCGAAGAGGCAATTGATTTTCTGCGCAAGAAAGGTCTTTCTGCCGCGGCCAAAAAATCTGGCCGCGTTGCCTCTGAGGGCATTGTCGCGGCAGCATCTTCCGGGAACGTGGGAGCTGTTGTTGAAGTTAATGCAGAAACCGATTTTGTTGCCAAAAATGAAGCATTCCAGGATTTTGTTAATGGTGTACGGGATATCGTTCTGGCTAACCAGGTTACCGATGTGGAGGCGCTGGGAGCGCTTGATTATCCAGGAACCGGACGGACAGTTGCTGAAGAATTGACCCACCAGATTGCAACCATTGGCGAAAACATGAGTATTCGCCGTCTCGAGCGGATTGATGCAGAGGAAGGTGTGGTAGCTTCTTACGTTCATGGTGCCGGCAAGATTGGTGTTCTGGTCGAGTTGAAAACTGCGTCACAAGACGAGCGTGTGACTGAGCTGGGCAAACAGATTGCTATGCATGTTGCTGCTGCTTCTCCGCAGTATTTAAATCGTGATGCCGTCCCCGCAGAGATTATTGACAAAGAAAAAGAGATCATGCGGGTCAAAGCTCTGGAAAGCGGCAAACCCGAAAATATCGTTGAGAAGATTATCGTCGGACAGATCAACAAGTTTTTTGGTGAAGTGTGTCTGGTTGAGCAGGCCTTTGTTATCGACCCTGATCAAACCGTGCAAAAGATTGTTGATGCCTGCTCCAGAGAACTTGGCACTCCGGTTGTCCTGAGTCGTTACGCCCGCTACCAACTCGGCGAAGGTATTGAAAAAAAGGTCGACGATTTTGCTGCTGAAGTCGCAGCAATGAGCAAGTAGGAGAACCCATAACAGGAGCATCTTGTGACAACCATCAAATACAAAAGAATTTTGTTAAAGCTCAGTGGTGAGGCTCTGGCGGGCGAGCAGGGATATGGTATTGATCCGGCTGTCATTAACGGAATCGCTACTGAGATAAAAGAGGTTGTCGATCTGGGTGTTGAGGTCGCCCTGGTGATTGGGGGCGGCAATATTTTCCGTGGTGTTGCCGCCTCTTCCAAGGGGATGGACCGTGCCAGTGCCGACTACATGGGGATGCTGGCAACAGTGATGAACAGTCTTGCCATGCAGGATGCCCTCGAAAAGCTTGGTATAGACACTCGGGTTCAGTCGGCGATAGTGATGCAACAGATTGCTGAACCCTATATCCGGCGCCGGGCGGTCAGACACCTTGAAAAAGGGCGGGTTGTCATTTTCAGTGCCGGAACAGGCAACCCCTACTTTACCACCGATACCGCTGCCAGCCTTCGCGCTATGGAGATTCAAGCTGAAGTTATTCTTAAGGCGACTAAAGTTGACGGTGTCTATTCTGCCGATCCCAATAAAGATAAAAATGCCATCAAACTTCCCACATTGACTTATCTGGAGGTATTGCAGAAAGGTCTGCAGGTAATGGATGCCACAGCAATTTCACTATGTATGGACAATAATCTTCCGATGATTATTTTTGACATGACTTGCCGTGATAACATCAAGAGAGTTGTTCTTGGTGAGCGTATCGGTACCATTGTCAAAGGAGGTGACAGCAATGATTGATGAAGTTCTCAGTGATGCACGCAGTGCGATGGAGAAGGCAATCAAGGCGTTGAAAAAAGAAATGACCAAGGTTCGTACCGGACGTGCGAGCACAGCGCTTTTAGATGATGTCAAGGTTGAGTATTATGGTGTGCTGACCCCCTTGAGCCAGGTCGCAACACTTTCTGTCCCGGAAGCACGATTGATAACTGTGCAGCCTTGGGAAAAAAACCTTTTACCCGCAATAGAAAAAGCGATTTTCAAGGCGGATGTTGGTTTAACCCCGTCCTCAGACGGCCAGATTATCCGTTTGCCGGTTCCGGCACTGACCGAAGAAAGACGACTGGAAATGGTTAAATTGATCAAGCGTATGGCTGAAGATGCACGCATTTCAGTGCGTAGCGCCCGGCGTGAGGCCAACGAAAACCTGAAAATGCTGGAAAAGGAAAAAGAGATCACAGAAGACGAACAGAAGCGCGGTGAAAAAGATGTCCAGGCGCTAACCGATGAATATATCGACAGCATCGACACGGTGTTGCAAGCCAAAGAGCGGGAATTGATGGAGGTCTGACGATGGCTGTTCTTTTACGCCGAAGGAGAGAGGTCATGGCTCTAAAGATTACAGAAGACTGTATCGGCTGTGGTACATGTGTTGACGAATGCCCTGTAGGGGCCATTGTGGAATCCGGAGAGATTTTCATGATCACAGATGAATGTGATGAGTGTCGTGCCTGCGTTGATTCTTGTCCGGTCAACGCGATTGTTGACTAACCTGAATCTGGCGATGAGCTGAAAAAGAGCGTTATGTAGACGCTCTTTTTTTTTAAACTGTGAGGTCTTTTCATCATCATAGAGGCAAGGTGTTGTCGCAATCCGGACAGACGTGCTAGTTTTATGTACGAGAAAATTCACGGTGACGGCTAATCATTATCATGCAGAAAAATTTCCATACTGAAACAAAGCAAATACCTGGACATGTTGCTATTATCATGGATGGCAACGGGCGCTGGGCCAGGAACCGCGGGTTGCCGCGAATTGCCGGTCACCGTCAGGGCGTTGAGTCGGTTACTCAGGTAGTTGATGCCTGTGCCCGTAAGGGGGTCAGGTTTTTGAGTTTGTTTGCGTTCAGTTCTGAAAATTGGGGTCGTCCGCGCCATGAAGTTGATGCCTTGATGACGCTTCTGCTTGAATATCTGGCTTCGCAGCGCCAAAAAATGATCGATAACAGGATTCGGTTGCAGGTCATTGGAGATGTGTCCCGCATGACTGAATCCGTTCAGCAGGCCATTGCCGATGCGGTCAGGGAAACATCAGAGGGAGATGGTCTGACCCTGGTCCTGGCCCTGTCATATGGCGGGCGTGATGAAATCCTACGCGCGGTCGGGCGAATGCTTGATCAGGTTAGCGATGGTGCCCTTGATCCCGCATCGATTGATGCTGAAACTTTTGCCGCCCATCTTGATTTTCCCGGCATGCCTGCCGCAGATCTGATGATTCGCACCAGCGGTGAAATGCGCTTAAGCAATTTTTTGCTGTGGCAAGCGGCCTATACCGAACTTTATTTTACTGATGTCTTATGGCCGGACTTCAGTCTTGAAGAACTTGACCGGGCATTTGACCATTACTATCAGCGTCGCAGGCGTTTCGGGCTGACAGATGAGCAGCTTGGCTCTGATCTCAACGACGACCAGCCGCAGGAGACTGACCATTAAACAGCGTCTGATTACGGCCGCCATTGCGCTGCCCTTATTGATATTGCTGCTGGCGTATGCTTCGTCGGCAGTTTTTGCCTTTTTTGTTACTCTGATTGTTTTTGCCGCCCTGCTCGAATTCAATCGCATGGGCATGAAGCAGGACCAACTGGAAATTCAGTGGGTTGCAGCGTTAGTCGGAGCTGCCATTGTTCCGCTGTTTTTTTTGCATCAGCTTGCTCTGTTGTATATCTACCTCTCGGGCTTTTTTTTGCTTTTTGCCCTGTATTTTCTGCTGCGACCAATCTGCCTGACGCGCGTTCATCTTCACTTTGGCTGGATTTGTCTGGGCATCATCTATGTCGCCTTGCTCATGGGGCATCTGGTTCTTTTGCGCCTGCTTGATGACGGGCGCCAGTGGATTTTTCTGACACTGATTGTCATCATGAGTTGCGATACCTGTGCCTATGTCATCGGCAGTCGCTTTGGTAAACGAAAGCTTTACCCGTTGATCAGCCCCAACAAGAGTATCGAAGGGGGGATCGGAGGCGTCGGCGGGGCCGTGTTGGGGGCGTTGATCTCCAAACTGCTATTTTTCAGCAGTATTGGTTTGTGGCCTGCAATTCTTGTCGGCGTGGTTCTCGGTGTGGTGGGTCAGATTGGCGACCTGTTTGAATCGATGCTTAAACGTGCCTGCGGGGTCAAGGACTCGGGAAATATGATTCCCGGTCATGGTGGTATCCTGGATCGTCTGGACAGTCTTCTGTTTGCATTTCCGCTGGTTTATTACATCGCCCGTTGGGGTTTCAGTGGTTAGGGGCAATGGATGAAACGGATCTCCGTCCTCGGATCAACAGGCTCCATCGGGGTCAGTACCCTGCAGATCGTAGCGGAATTTCCTGAACGTTATCGTATTGTCGCCCTGACAGCAGGTAATAATCTGGATCTGCTCTGCGAACAGGCGAAGAAATTCAGGCCGATTGTTGTTGCCGTGATAAGCCAGGTGGATGCCGGCATTGTCAAAAAGCGCCTGGCAGGTTTTCAAGTCGAGGTCTGCTTTGGCGTTGCAGGCATGATCCGGTGCGCCAGCCTTGCCGATGCAGATATGGTCGTTGCTGCTGTGGTTGGTGCAGCAGGACTGATTCCAACTGTAGCGGCGGTACAGGCCGGCAAGGATGTTGCTCTTGCCAACAAAGAAACCCTGGTGATGGCCGGCGGCCTGATCATCGAGGAAGCAAGGCAACGGGGTGTGAAGCTGTTGCCGGTGGATAGTGAGCATTCTGCGATCTTTCAGGCTCTGTCAGGACACCGTCACGATGATGTCCGGCGGCTGATTCTCACAGCCTCAGGTGGCCCGTTTCGTGATCTGCCCGCCGCTGAATTTCGCCATATTGTACCTGCTGACGCTCTGGCTCATCCCAACTGGAGCATGGGAAAGAAAATTACCATTGATTCAGCTACGTTGATGAATAAAGGGCTGGAAGTCATTGAGGCACACTGGCTTTTCAATGTCCCTGCAACAAAGATCGATGTTCACATCCATCCGGAAAGCATTATCCATTCTATGGTAGAATACATCGACGGATCGGTTGTCGCGCAACTGGGGATTCCGGACATGAAAACGCCCATTGCTTATGCTCTATCATGGCCGGAGCGGTTGCCGCTGAATCAGCCCGCGCTTGATCTGTGTGAGTTGGGTACACTGACCTTTTCACCACCGGATATTCAGCGTTTTCCCTGTCTGGGACTGGCTTATCATGCTCTCGATGCCGGGGGAACGGTGCCGGCGGTGATGAATGCTGCCAATGAAGTAGCAGTGGCTGCTTTCCTCAAACAGCAGATCAGTTTTGCCGACATTCCCGTTTTGATCGAGCGGGTGATGGCGTGCCACCAGGTTGAGGATGTTACGACCGTTGACCGAGTGCTGCAGGCGGATCTGTGGGGTCGTTCCCGTGCCAAAAAGTTCATTGCTGGAGGTTTAAAATGACGACCGTTATTGCCGGCATTCTGATGCTCGGTTTTCTTGTTTTTGTCCATGAGTTAGGACACTTTGCCGTTGCCAAAATGTACGGTGTCAAAGTGCTCAAATTCTCAATCGGTTTCGGTCCCAAGCTTATGTCTTACCGTTATGGTGAGACAGAGTATCTGATCTGTGCGATTCCTCTGGGGGGTTATGTACAGATGCTCGGCGAGGGTACGGGTGAAGAAGGCGAGATGAGTACAGATGCGACGACGGACCAGGACAGGTCTTTTGCCGGCAAGCCGGTATCGCATCGATTGGCAATCGTCGGGGCCGGCCCGCTGATGAATCTGATGTTGCCATTGCTGATTCTTCCGGTCTCCTTCATGATCGGCATTCAGATGCCGACCTATTTCGAACAACCCGCCTGCATTGGCTACGTTCTTCCTGATTCAGATGCAGACAGGGCCGGCTTTGTCCCCGGAGATTGTCTGACAGCTATCAATGGTACCAGGATTGAGTATTGGAGTGCGGCGAACCTGCGCTTTGTCAATGAAGCGGGATCACCATTGTTTTTCGACGTAGAACGGGATGGCCGTTCGCTTCAACTGGCCCTGCCGGCTGACAATAACAGTCTGGAAGGGATGCAGGGACTGGGTTTAATGCCCTACCTGGCGGCTCGTATCGGCGGTCTTGCCCCCGGCATGGCGGCTGATATTGCCGGTATGCAGGAGGGCGATCTCATTCTGCAGATCGATGGGAAAAACGTCGATTCCTGGTACGCTCTGCGCGCACATATTCAAGCATCCGAAGGGTCTCCTGTAGACGTTGAACTGGAACGTGACGGCAGAAGGCTTACCATCGAGATGACTCCCGAACAACGTGAGCCGGGGGGTGACTACCTTCTCGGTGTCGCTCCGATGCACGATCTTGAAGTGAAAAAATACGGTCCGATTGCCGCTTTTCGTGAGGGCGCAAAGAAAACCGGCGAGTTGATCGAACTCACTATCGTTTTTATCCAGAAGCTCTTTACCGGCAATGTTTCTGCGAAAAATATCGGTGGTCCGATTACTGTTGTTCAGGTTGCCGGCCAGGCAGCTCAGACCGATATAGCCGCAATTTTGACTGTTCTGGCATTTATCTCGATCCAGTTAGGGATACTGAACCTTTTGCCGATACCGATTCTTGATGGTGGTCATATTCTTTTTTATCTTTACGAACTGATTACCCGCCGGCCTGTTTCAATGCGGGCCCGAGAAACCGCTCAACAGATCGGTCTGGCGATGCTGCTGATGTTGATGGTGCTGGCCTTCTACAACGACATCATCCGGCTCTGGGGTTGATCTGGTGATAGTCGACAATCCTCGCATTCTGGCTCTGGATACATCATCCCAGGTAAGCAGCGTCGCTTTGTGTGAAGCAGAGAGGCTGGTGGCGGAATCAGCTTTTAGTTTGCGTAGTACCCATAGTCAGAGCTTGCTGAGTCAGCTTGATACGCTACTCAAAACGGCGGGATGGACTTTAGCCGATCTGCATCTGCTCGCTGTTGTGTCCGGGCCCGGTGCTTTTACCGGTGTGAGGATTGGTGTTGCAACAATCAAGGGACTGGCCCATGTTTTGAATCTTCCGGTAGTGACCGTGTCATCTCTGGCGGCTGTGGCGATGAACCTGCCATTGCAACCTCTGCCTGTCTGTGCCTTTATAGACGCCAGAAAAAAAGAGGTTTACACTCAACTGTTTGACCTTCAGGATGGTTACCCGCGACCCTTAAATCAGGCTCAGGTGATCTCACCGGATTATCTTCTTGCACAGATACCGGACAATATCTGTTTTGTCGGTGACGGTATTTCCATGTACCGTGACCTCTTCAATGAACAAAGAGTTAGTCAACAGTGCCTGGCACCGACTTGTTGCCATCCGATTCAAGCTTCAAGGGTCGCTGCCCTGGCACTTGAGGACTATCGTAAAGGTCTGACGTTACGACCGGAACAGGTTGTTCCGACTTATATCAGACCCTCTGATGCCGAGCTGAACAGACAAGCTAAAAATGAGTGTTAGCGCTGGGTTAAGTGTTGACTTTTTACAGTTGATCTGGTTAATTTCAAGAAGGTCATAAGCCGTTAAACGCCAACGACGTGGAGGTACATATGGACATTGATCAGTCTCTTTTGCAGGGCCTTATTGAGAGCAACCCAAGGTTCCGCACGCTTTACGAAAACCACATCTTTTTTGAAAAGCAGCTTCAAGAATATGAAAAACGCTCCTTCCTTTCACCAGATGAAGAAATCGAAAAAAATAAAGTGAAAAAATTGAAACTGATCGGTAAGGATGAAATGGAGAACATTGTCCAGTCTGCTACCGTTTGATGTTTTTTCTCAAAAGTGGTGTGTTTTGATACAGCAAAGGGTTTAAGCGAACGCTTAAACCCTTTGCTGTATTTATTTTCCGGGTGGGCATTATTTACGTATTATATACAAATAGCTAGCCGCTTTAACTTTCTGTCCTTGACCATGAAACAGGTGAAAATATGACCAAGAGAAGTGATGCCATTACCAAGGGGTTTGAGCGCACTCCCCATCGTGCGCTGTTAAAGAGTACCGGCGTGCCAACTGAACAGATGGATCGTCCTTTCATCGGGATCGCATCATCCTTCACCGATCTGATTCCTGGTCATACCGGCATGCGCGACCTCGAGCGCTTTATTGAAAAGGGAATTCATACCGGCGGAGGCTTCTCTTTTATTTTCGGTATTCCAGGGGTCTGCGACGGTATTGCCATGGGGCACAAAGGGATGCATTATTCCTTGCCGACACGTGAATTAATTGCCGATATGGTTGAATCGATCGCCGAGGCTCATCGTCTTGATGGCCTGGTCCTGCTGACCAATTGTGATAAGATCACGCCGGGGATGCTGATGGCCGCAGCCCGACTTGATATCCCCTGTATTGTCGTTACCGCTGGTCCATCTCTGACCGGCGCTGGCCGTGGCGGCAAACGTTTTTCTTTTGTGACCGATACCTTCGAGGCGATGGGACAATACAAGGCTGGAGTTATTGACGAAAAGCAGTTATTCGAGTGCGAAGAAAGCGCCTGTCCGACAGCAGGTTCATGTCAGGGAATGTTTACCGCCAACACCATGGCGGTGCTGACCGAGACCCTCGGCATGAGTCTGCCCCGGTGTGGAACAGCCAGCGCGGTTTCATCTTTGAAACGTCGCATTGCTTTTGCGTCGGGAGAGCGGATTGTCGGGCTGGTTCGTGATCAGGTCACCCCGCGGCAGATTCTTACACGTGCCGCTTTTGAGAATGCCATCCGGGTGGATCTTGCCCTTGGCGGATCGAGCAACACGGTTCTGCATCTGCTCGCAATTGCTCACGAAGCTCAGATTCCGCTACCGCTTGAGCTGTTTGATGAGCTTGGCAAGACAACGCCACAGTTGGCGCATATGAACCCCGGTGGGCCGAATTTCATGGAAGATCTCGACACGGCTGGCGGTGTGCTGGCGGTCCTTTATCAGTTGCGTGAGCAGATTACTGATAATCCCACCCTGCTGGGGCCGAGTATTCATCAGTTGATTGCTTCGGTGGCCGAAGTCGACGAGGAGGTTGTGCGTCCCGTATCGTCTCCGATTCGCCCGGAAGGGGGACTGGCTGTTCTCAAAGGCAACCTGGCGCCGGAAGGGGCAATCGTCAAGCAATCCGGAGTGTCGGACAAAATGATGAAGTTTAGTGGCTGCGCTCGTTGCTACGATTCTGAAGAAGCTGCCATGGCAGCACTGATGGCGGGAGATATCGTTGCTGGTGATGTGGTCGTTATTCGCTATGAGGGTCCCAAAGGTGGGCCGGGAATGCGCGAAATGCTTGCGCCAACAGCTACCTTGATGGGGCTGGGGCTGGGTGACAGCGTTGCTCTGATTACCGATGGGCGCTTCTCCGGGGGAACCCGCGGCCCCTGCATCGGTCACATCTCACCTGAAGCGGCGCAGGGAGGGCCGATTGCCCTGGTACGTGATGGGGATACCATTGTTCTCGATATCCCTGCTCGCTCCCTGCACCTTGAGGTTTCGACCGAGGAGCTCGAGCGACGTCGATGCGAGTGGCAGGCCCCGGCTCCCAAAATCAGTAGTGGCTGGCTGGCGCGTTATGCCAAGGTTGTTACTAATGCGGCGACCGGTGCCGTTTGTAGTGCGGATTGAAATTGTTTGACAGGTTTGTCTGTTATCTGATTTAAATATTTTTTTTACTGTTATTGAATTGAGGAGAAAGCCATGAAATTGACCGGGTCGCAGATTTTGCTCGAGTCGCTGAAGTGCGAGGGCGTGGATACCGTCTTTGGCTACCCTGGTGGTGCAGTTATTAACATTTATGATGATCTGTACGATTCATCGATAAATCATATTCTGACCCGTCACGAACAGGCAGCAGTCCATGCGGCAGACGGCTATGCCCGCTGTACCGGTCAGGTCGGTGTTGCCATTGCCACCAGCGGTCCGGGGGCTACCAACACAGTGACCGGCATTGCCACTGCCTACATGGATTCCATTCCGATGGTTATCATTACCGGCCAGGTTCCAACCCCCCTGATCGGAAACGATGCCTTCCAGGAAGCCGATATCTGCGGCATCACGCGCCCCTGTACCAAGCACAATTTTCTGGTCAAGAATATTCGTGATCTGGCCAAAACCGTAAAGGAAGCATTTTACATCGCCCGCACCGGCCGTCCCGGGCCGGTACTGATCGATCTGCCCAAAGATGTTCAGGTCGACACTCTGGAGTTCAGCTATCCTGCAACTGTCGATCTGCGGGGTTACAAGCCTACCTATTCAGGAAACTTCCGGCAGATTGAAAAAGCTGCGAGAATGATACTGGAAGCGCGCCGACCAGTGCTTTATGTCGGAGGGGGAATTAATCTGTCTGCGGCGAGCGCTGAGTTGTTGGCTCTGGCCGAGCAGACCCGGATTCCGGTTGCCACGACCTTGATGGCGATGTCAGCTTTTCCGCAACGCCATCCTCTGGCCTTGGGAATGCTCGGGATGCACGGAACCTTTTGTGCCAACATGTCGGTAACCGAATGCGATCTGCTGGTTGCCATCGGAGCACGATTCGACGATCGGGTGACCGGTCGGATTGACAGTTTTGCCGAAAAAGCAAAGATCATCCATGTTGATATTGATCCGACATCGATCAAGAAAAATGTTGCTGTTGATCTGCCCATCGTCGGGGACTTAAAAGATGTGATCAGCAAGCTGAAAGCTTCCCTCGACCAGAAAGAGGAGGCGCTTCAGTCTTTTAAAGAAGAACTGCAGGAGTGGCAGACAAAAATTGCGACATGGCGTGAGCGCCATCCTATGGTCTATCAACCCTCTGATACCGTTATCAAGCCGCAGTTTGTTATTGAAAAACTGCGTGAGCTCTCTAATGATGATGCGATTATTGCCACCGAAGTTGGACAGCACCAGATGTGGACGGCTCAGTTTTTCAGTTTTTCTCAGCCACGGACATTTCTGACCTCCGGAGGGCTGGGAACTATGGGATTTGGCCTGCCGGCAGCCCTTGGGGCACAAGTTGCCTTTCCTGATCGTCAGGTGATTGATATCTCCGGTGATGGCTCTTTTCAAATGAACTCCCAGGAACTGGCAACACTGGTTCAATATCAGTTGCCGGTGAAAATTGTTATTCTCAACAACAACTACCTCGGCATGGTGCGTCAATGGCAGCAGATGTTTTTTGACAAGCGCTACAGCCAAACAGTGATGGAACTGCCCATTGACTTTGTCAAGCTGGCAGAAGCTTATGGGGCTGTCGGTTTTAACGTAACCCGGGTGGATGAAGTAGAGACCGTCATTAAAAAAGGATTCGAGACTCCCGGACCGGTGCTGATGAACTTCCAGATATCGCGTGAAGAAAATGTATTGCCAATGGTTCCGGCAGGCAAAGCGATTCACGAAATGGTCCTGGCATCTTGATTTTTGTTTTTATGCTATACATTTAAATGTTCCAGAGGAGGAAGAACGAGGATGAAACATACAATTTCCGTGCTGGTTGAAAATGAATTCGGGGTACTGTCACGTATTTCGGGTCTTTTTTCCGGTCGCGGTTTTAATATTGAGAGCCTTTCTGTCGCCCCGACCCTTGAACCCAATACGTCGCGGATGACCATTGTTACCAGTGGTGACGATCGTATTCTTGAGCAGATCACCAAACAACTGAATAAGCTGATCTCAACCATAAAGGTAGTCGACTTCACCAGTAAGGATTTTATCGCTCGGGAGCTAGCCCTGATCAAGGTTTCGACTGAGGCGGAAACTCGCGCCGAAGCCCTGCGTATTGTCGATATTTTTCGGGCCAAGGTGATCGATGTGACTCCCAGAACCTACACCATTGAGATTACCGGCGCACCGGGTAAAATAAATGGGATACTGGAGTTGTTGCGTCCTATGGGAATCAAAGAGGTCGTTCGCTCAGGCCCTGTGGTTATTGGCCGCGGGGCTAAAGGCGTGACCGGCTGAGAATAATCCGGAAACTTTATTTTTAAGGAGCATTATGCAGAATACAGATCAATTTATTGCCCGGGAGGGTTACCCTTTTATCGCTCTTTTTGGATTCGTGACCCTTGTTTTTGCCCTGCTGGGCTGGACTTTTGTCACCCTGATTCTGCTGTTTCTCACTCTGTTCACCGCCTATTTTTTCAGGGATCCGTTGCGTGTCATCCCAGACGAAGAAGGAGTTCTGGTTGCCCCTGCAGACGGCAAGGTCATTTTTGTCGGCGAAGTTGAAGAAGAGCGTTTTTTAAACGCACGAGTTACCAAGGTGAGTATTTTTATGTCCGTTTTTGATGGACATATCAACCGCGCTCCCTGTGCCGGCAAGGTGATCGACATGTTTTACAACAAGGGGGAATTCCTTAACGCATCCTACGACAAAGCGAGCGAATGTAACGAACAGTCAGGGATTCTTCTGGAAACAGATGCCGGCCCGAAAATTCTTTTCGTTCAGATCGCCGGACTCATAGCGCGCCGGATTGTTACCTACCCGACCATCGGTGATGTGCTGCAACGGGGTGCCCGTTACGGTCTGATCCGCTTCGGTTCACGGGTTGATCTTTACCTGCCAAGTGGTATAGATGTCAGTATCACTTTGGGTGAACGTACCGTTGCCGGTGAAACAATTCTGGGAAGAATAAGCTGATGGAAGAAGAAAAGGTTCGTAGCGAAAAACGGGAAAATCTGCGTAAGGGTGTTTACTTATTGCCGAATCTGATTACGGCAGCAGGTATCTTCGCCGGTTTTTTTGTTATTGTCTCGACTATTGACGGTGATTATAACAAGGCGGCCTGGTTTATTCTGCTGGCTGCGATCTTTGACGGGCTTGATGGTAAGGTCGCCCGCTTGACCGGAACCACGAGCAAGTTCGGCGTAGAGCTCGACTCTCTGGCGGATGTCATTTCCTTTGGCGTTGCACCGGCTGTTCTTTTGTACGACTGGGCTCTGCGGCCTTTCGGCAAACTGGGCTGGCTGGCGGCTTTTCTTTTCGTCATCTGCGGCGCCTTACGTCTTGCCCGATTTAACGTGCAGGTCACCACGGTCGAATCGCGACGTTTCGTTGGTTTACCAATTCCGGCGGCAGCCTGTATTGTGGCAACCTGCGTACTGTTGTTTTATCAGTTAGGCGGTACCGGAACAATACGTATGGTTTCGATGGTGTTTCTGGTTTTCCTGTTGGCGTTTTTGATGATCAGTAATGTTCCCTATCTGTCATTCAAAGATCCGGAACTGTTCAAACGCCAGCCGTTTCGTATGCTGGTTCTGGCTATCATGCTACTGATCGTCATTGTCGCCAGACCTGAAATCATGCTGTTTCTGATCGGTATGGTCTACCTTGCCTCAGGGCCTGTTGGATATTATTTTTCCCGGCGCAAAAAGCACCAGCAGGATACTCCGCCATCTTCTGAATCTTAATATGACCACAGGGTAGCGCATGAAGCAGGAGCTTTTCATAGAAAATCTCTTGACTTGATAAGAAGTTTTAGGTTCAATCAAAAAGTTAGTATGTTGAAAAAGCGATGAAGAGGAATAGTAGGCGTCGCATCCGTTCGTGAGAGCCAGTGGTGCTGAGAACTGGTACGGAAAAGCGCTGAACTCGCCTTGGAGCTGCGGAGATGAACTGACAGTAGTTTCCGCCGTGACCCTGCGTAAAGGGGAAAACAAGGTCTGTCTGGTGACAGATGAATCAGGGTGGTACCGCGAAGCTTTTAAGCTCTCGCCCCTGTTGGTTACGGGGGGAGGGCTTTTTTTATACCTGATTTGTCATCGCAAAGGGGGTGGTTCTGGCGTGGAATCGGACCTGGGTGAGCTAGAGCTGATAAAAAAACCAAAAAAAAACATTCATGAACCGTCCCGCAGATCTCTGCAGGATCGATGCTGACAAGGAGCACAGAATGGCACAGGCAGAAAGAATCATCATTTTTGATACCACATTGCGCGACGGTGAGCAGTCCCCTGGCGCCAGCATGAACATTGAAGAAAAGATCCGTATTGCCCAGCAACTGGAACGGCTCAACGTTGATGTCATGGAAGCAGGCTTTCCGATTGCTTCTGACGGTGATTTTGAGGCGGTGAGAAAGGTTGCCCAAACAGTCAAAAAGGCCCAGATTGCAGGGCTGTCACGGGCTAACAACATGGATATCGATCGAGCCTGGGAGGCGCTGAAATATGCCGGCGACAGAGGGAGAATTCATACCTTTATTGCGACCAGCGACATTCATATGCAGTACAAGCTCAAGATGAGTGAACAGCAGGTTCTTGATACCGCGGTTGCTGCCGTCAAACGTGCTGCCGGTTATACCCCGAATGTTGAATTTTCTGCCGAAGACGCAGTGCGCACCCGTTTGCCATTTCTTGCCAAAGTGATTAAAGCGGTGATTGAGGCCGGGGCCAAAACGGTCAATATTCCTGACACTGTCGGCTATACTATCCCTTCGGAATATTCGGAAATTATCAGTTACCTGAAAGCCAGTGTCAGCAACATAAACGATGCGATTATTTCGGTTCACTGCCATAACGACCTCGGGCTGGCGGTTGCCAACTCCCTTGCCGCTGTCCAGGCCGGTGCGCGCCAGGTTGAGTGCACCATCAACGGAATTGGCGAGCGCGCCGGCAACTGTTCGCTGGAAGAGGTCGTTATGACCTTGAAGACGCGGCAGGACATTCTTCCCTATCGGACCGATGTGATCACCGAGCAGATCACCCCGACCAGTAAACTCTTGTCCAATATTACCGGCATTATGGTCCAGCCCAACAAGGCGATTGTCGGTGCCAATGCCTTTGCCCACGAAGCCGGCATCCATCAGCATGGTGTGTTGATGGAGAAAACGACTTATGAAATCATGACGCCGGAATCTGTTGGGCTTAATCAGAACAAACTGGTTCTTGGCAAGCATTCTGGTCGCCATGCCTTTATCGATCGGCTGAAGCAGTTGGGGCATGATCTGACCCGTGAAGAAATCGAAAAGGCTTTTGTGCGCTTCAAAACCCTTGCTGACATGAAAAAAGAGATCTTCGACGAGGATCTTGATGCCATTGTTGCTGATGAGGTGTTACGCGTACCGGAAACCTTCGTCCTGCAACAGATGAACGTCAGTTCAGGCTCTTTTGCCGCACCAACGGCGACGGTTGAGTTGTTAATCAATGGCAAACCGAAAAAAGCCGCGATTATGGGCGACGGTCCGGTCGATGCAACCTTTAAGGCGATCAAGAAACTGACCAAAAGTAACGCTCCGCTCTTGAGTTTTTCTGTCGGGGCCATTACCGGCGGTACCGATGCTCAGGGTGAGTGCACCGTGCGCCTGCAGACTGCAGATGGACGTGAAGTACTGGGGCAGGGGGCTCATCCCGACATTATTGTTGCCAGTGCCAAAGCCTATCTGAATGCACTGAATAAAATTGCCAGTCACACCAAAAGGACACAGCCTGCTCTTTAGAGCGTGGCAGCTACCGACGCAACAGGAGCGTACATGGGTAAGACATTAGCAGAAAAAATATTTGACAGTCATTTGCGTGACGAGCCGTTTCCCGGAACCAAGGTTCTCAATATTGACCGGGTCCTCTGTCATGAAATTACCACCCCGGTCGCTATTGCTGATCTGGTCTGGCGTGGCAAGGACCGCGTGTTTGATCCCTCCAAGATTAAAGCGGTAATCGATCACGTTACTCCGGCCAAGGACAGCAAGACCGCGACCCAGGCAAAGATGTTACGTGATTGGGCGCGGCGTCATGAAATCCCCGATTTCTTTGATGTCGGTCGCAATGGCGTCTGTCATGCTATTTTCCCGGAAAAAGGGTTCATTCATCCGGGGCATACCGTCATCATGGGGGACAGCCACACCTGCACTCATGGTGCCTTTGGGGCCTTTGCTGCCGGTGTCGGTACTACTGATCTCGAAGTCGGTATCCTCAAGGGGGTTTGCGCGTTTCGTGAGCCGGCGACAATCCGTATCAATCTTGAAGGCAAACTACCAGCAGGAGTGTTTGCCAAGGACGTCATCCTCTATGTTATTTCTCGTCTAGGAGTTAACGGAGCGACAGACCGCGTCATCGAGTTTCGTGGAGTTGTGGTGGACCAGATGAGCATGGAAGCGCGCATGACCCTGTGCAATATGGCCATTGAAGCCGGCGGCACATCAGGTGTCTGCATGCCGGATCAGGTGACGGTCGATTATCTGTGGCCGTTTATCCAGAATGATTATGCCAGCAAGGAAGGGGCCTTGGCAGAGTTCAGCAAGTGGTGCTCGGATGATGACGCCAATTACGTCGAGGTGATGGATATCGACGTCTCCAGCCTTGAACCGCAGGTGACCTACGGCTACAAACCCGACTGTGTGAAGCCGGTCAGCGAAATGGCAGGAACGCCGGTTGACCAGATTTATATCGGTACCTGCACCAATGGGCGTATCGAGGATCTGCGTCAGGCTGCGGAGGTGCTGCGCGGGCGACAGATTGCTGAAACGGTACGCGGTATCGTGTCGCCGGCAACCCCTAAAATATTTAATGACGCCCTCGCCGAAGGCATTATCCAGGTGTTTATGGATGCCGGTTTTTGCGTCACCAACCCGACTTGCGGTGCCTGTCTGGGGATGAGTAACGGGGTGCTGGCTGAAGGGGAAGTCTGTGCTTCTACCAGTAATCGTAATTTTAATGGCCGGATGGGGAAGGGCGGAATGGTCCACCTGATGAGCCCCTCTACAGCAGCGGCGACCGCTATTGCCGGTGTCATCACCGATGCCAGAACCCTTTAGCCCCGCAGGAGACTGACTGATGCAGAAAGAATTTGGTGGTCGGGCCATTGTCCTGGACCGCTCTGATATCAATACAGATGAAATTATTCCGGCGAAATACCTGACCGAAGTGACCAAGGAAGCGCTCAAGCCTTATCTCTTGGAAGATCTCAAGTTGGAAGGTTTTGACCCTCAAGGGGAAACGCTGGCAAATGCCAAGGTGGTGATTTCGCGGGAAAACTTCGGTTGTGGTTCGTCTCGTGAACATGCTCCCTGGGTTTTCGAGGTCAATGGTATCCACACCGTCATTGCAGAAAGCTATGCCCGAATTTTCAGGCAGAATATGTTCAATTGCGGGATGCTTGCCATCGAGTTGCCCAAAGCGGCGATTGATGCTTTGATAGCTCAGGCCAAGACGGGCTCGCTGGATATAGCTGTGGATCTGGAAGGACAGAAGGTGACGGCACAAGGGAAGAAGGAATCTTTAAGTTACAATTTCAACATCAGTTCCTTTGATAAGGCTCTGGTTGTCGCCGGTGGCTGGGTGGAATTCGCTGACGCCCGCTATTAAACTCTGGTGTCTGAGAAAAAAGCCGGCACCCTCGTTGGGGGATGCCGGCTTTTTTTGTTAATAGTATAGGTGATGAGAACAATCAGTTGCCCGGAACAGAGTTTTCGTTGATCAGTTTCAGCAGATCATCCAGAGCCCGGTAGCCGGCGTAAATCTGACCGTTAGGAAGAATCAGGGTTGGTGTAGCGGTGATCTGCAGAGACTGGGCCAGAGCATGATTTTTTCTCAGGGCATCTGTGTCACAGGTTGGCTCCGGTAATGCCTTCCCGGCAAAGGCCTGCTCAAGCTGTTCCATCGACTGGTTGCAGATGATGGTTTGGGAGGCTCGCTGAGAACTTTGCTGCATCGGTAGAAGTACGATCTGAAAAACCAGACTCGGGTCTGCGTCGACGGCTTGATACAGAACTTTGTGCAGTTGACTGCAAAAAGGGCAGTGCGGGTCGGTAAAGACGATAACCTGCTGTTGCGCCTCGGGGTTGCCGAGGGTCAGGGCATCGTCAAGGGGGATGGCTGACACATCAGCAGGATTTAGTTTGCGAAAGAGATCTTCGGTGAGGTTGCGCTTTTGTTTCAGATCAATGACGTTGCCGGAGAACATATAGGTAGCACTGGCATCAAGGTACAGAGGGATGTTTTTGCCCTGCATTTTTACTGTTACCAGATACAATCCGGGTATTTCCGATGGGGACACAGCTACGACTTCACCCTGAATCTCCTGCAGGGCCTGAATGGCGGCCTCCTTGGTGAGGGTGGTTGCCATTGCCGAGGTCAGGCCGCTCGCGCCAAGGATAAAGGCCAGCAGAAGGACTGCCAAAAAAGGTATGCGCACGTTTATTGCTCCTGTCAGGTTGAAGTTGAGTAGTCGCCGACTATAGCACGAACAGGCAGGGTTTGTCAGTTTTCACTATGACAAGGCAGTCCTGGAGAAATAAATTGACAAAAAAGCGCCCTCTTTTTATAGTCCCAGCGATTATAATGCCCTTAATTCTGAGGGCTTTTTTATTGATGTTGGTGTAAAGTCATCAATGATTTGGGCGCTACAATAGAATTACTTTCTTCGACCAGCATCGAGCCCATCTGATTGCCAGGTTTCAGCGCACTTCATAATTTTTTCTTTCACCGACTGGTTGTTCTGCTTTTTCTTTATTCACTTGGGAGACAATAGACAATGGGTAAAATCTATAAGGTTGCAGTGTTGCCGGGCGATGGAATCGGCCCTGAGGTAATGACAGAAGCATTAAAGGTTCTTGATGCAGTTGAGCGGCGTTTTGACGTTCGTTTTGAACGAACTTTTGCCAATGTTGGTGGTGCCGGAATCGACAACGAAGGCAAAGCCCTTCCGGAAACAACCGTCTCTATCTGTAAAGATTCAGATGCAATTCTTTTCGGCAGTGTCGGCGGCCCCAAATGGGAGTCCCTGCCGCCTGCGGAACAACCAGAGCGGGCGGCCCTGTTGCCTTTGCGCAAGATTTTTGGTCTTTTCTGCAATTTGCGACCGGCCATTATTTTTCCTGCCCTGACTGGTGCTTCCAGCCTGAAGCAGGAGATTGTCGAAGGAGGTTTCGACATTCTTGTGGTGCGTGAGTTGACCGGCGGAATTTATTTCGCCGAACCCAAAGGAATTGAAGGAGAGGGTCCTGAGCGTACCGGCTTTGATACCATGAAATATTCTGAAGCTGAGGTTGAGCGTATCTCTCATGTCGCTTTTGCTGCTGCACGTAAGCGCAGCAAAAAAGTCTGCTCCATTGACAAGGCCAACGTTCTGTCAACGTCGGTCGTCTGGCGTCAGGTGGTTGAGCGGGTTGCCAAGGAATATCCTGATGTTGAACTGTCCCACATGTATGTTGATAACGCGGCCATGCAGCTGGTGCGCTGGCCCAAACAATTTGACGTGATGCTGTGCGGCAACATGTTCGGTGACATCATTTCTGATGAAGCGGCGATGCTGACAGGGTCTTTGGGAATGTTGCCCTCAGCGTCTCTTTCAGAAAGCAGTTTCGGGATGTACGAGCCGTCGGGTGGCAGTGCCCCCGACATCGCCGGACAAGGGATTGCCAACCCAATTGCACAGATTCTTTCCGCGTCGATGATGTTGCGCTATTCCTTTTCCATGACAGCAGCGGCAGATGCAGTTGATGCTGCTGTTGAGGAAGTTCTCAACGAGGGTTATCGTACGGCTGATATTTACCAGGGTCATGATGGTGAAAAGAAAGTCGATACTGTTGCCCTTGGAGATGCTATCGTCGCCGCCATCGGTTGATCAGGTCAGGATGGCTAGCGATGCAGGAAAAAATCAAGCTCACCCTGGCTTATGATGGAAGTGCCTATGTCGGCTGGCAACTGCAGCGCAACGGTATATCGATTCAGCATTGTGTTGAACAGGCGCTGTTGCGTCTGAGCACAGAGCAGATTCGGGTACATTCTTCCGGTCGTACTGATGCTGGTGTTCATGCCCGCGGGATGGTATGTCACTTTGTTACCGGCCGGAAATTGCCTCTGAGTGCCTGGCGCGAAGGCTTGAATCAGTTACTGCCTGAAGATATTGCGGTGCGCGCTGCAGAGAGGGTGGCAGAGGATTTTCATGCGCGCTATTCGGCTATCGGTAAGTACTATCGTTATACTCTCTTGCGTGATCCTTTGCCTTCACCGCTTGATAGGCTTACCAGTTGGCGGATCAAGGCGCATTTGGATCTTGAGCTGATGCGTCAGGCCTGCAATGAGATTAAGGGTGTTCATGATTTTTGTGGTTTTCGCAGTTCCGGTTGCACTGCAAGGACGACAGAAAAAGAGATTTTTGACATTTGTCTACGAGAATCAGGTCCACTGTTGTATGTGGATATCAAAGGCAGCGGTTTTTTACGCCACATGGTGCGAATGATTGTCGGCACCCTGGTAGATGTCGGGCGTTCTCGGCGTTCCGTTGCAACCGTCAAGTCCATGCTGGAAGATCCTGACCATGCACCCGCCGCAATTACTGCACCGCCGCAGGGTTTGTGTCTGATGCAGGTTTACTACGCGCAGCCAACAGGTTGAAGGTAGGCTAACATGGTGAAAAATTCCTTGACAGGTATGCTTCACTCAGATAGATTTACCGCTTTATGAGTCCCACAAACCTTTTAATAAGTCAGATGTTCAGAGAGGAACGCGATGAGTACTGAAATCGCTAAAGAGCAGGATATTAATAGAGACTGGTATGTTGTCGATCTGGAGCACGTAGTTCTGGGTCGTGCTGCCACGGAAATAGCCCGTATACTGCGCGGTAAACACAAACCGATATATTCACCCAGTGTCGACACCGGTGATTTCGTTATTGTCGTGAATGCTGACAAGATCAAGCTGACCGGTAATAAGATGGCTGATAAAAAATATTATCGCCATACTGGTTATCCCGGTGGAATTCGCGAAATCAGTGCGGAAAAACTGCTTGCCAAAAAACCGGAGATGCTGGTTCAGGCGGCAGTTAAGGGGATGTTGCCTAAGAACAGCCTCGGACGTAAGATGTTCACTAAAATGAAGGTGTATGCCGGTAGCGAACATCCCCACATGGCTCAGCAACCAAAAGAATTGAAGATCATATCGAGGGAGAATGGTTAAGATGGCAGAGCAGAAGTATTACGCAACCGGTAAAAGAAAAACCTCCATAGCTCGTGTCTGGATGAAACCAGGGACAGGAGTGATTACTGTCAACAAAAAGCCCCTGGAGGTCTTTTTTGGTCGCGAAACATCCAAGATGGTTGTCAATCAACCGTTGGAGTTGACAGACAATATGAGTAAATTTGATATTTCTGTTAATGTTGTCGGCGGCGGCATTTCCGGACAGGCTGGTGCTATCAAGCACGGCATCACCAAGGCACTCCTTGAGGTTGACCCGGAGTTGCGCGCTACCTTGAAAAAGGCCGGTTTCATCACCCGTGACAGCCGGATAAAAGAGCGTAAAAAATATGGACGCGCCGCAGCCCGTCGTAGTTTCCAGTTCTCAAAACGTTAATCTGCGCCACTGCCAGTTTCAACAAAAAAGGGAAACCCCAGGCGGGTTTCCCTTTTTTGTTGAAACTGGCAGTTTGTAGCTGTTTTAGCGTAAGATGAATGCTGGGCTTTGTTCACAGATTGTTAAAGCTGATAAGGTGGCTGACGTAGCGTGGCCGTTGTAGATTGATTGTATCAGTTTGATCGTTTAACGCTGCACGTGGATGGAGATTGTCATGATAAAGGTTGCCGTTGCCGGGGCCAGTGGTTATACCGGGGCAGAACTCCTGCGTTTGCTCGTTGCTCATTCCGAGGTCGAGATTTGTGCAGTAACCTCACGACAACACGAAGGGTTGCCGGTGAGCAGGGTGTTTCCATCTTTGAATGGTTTTTGCGATCTGGTTTGCGAGCCCCTTGATGTGGCTTCCATTGCTGCACGGGCTGATCTGGTTTTTACCGCTTTGCCGCATAAATCAGCAATGGATGTTGTGCCCGGATTCCTGGATGCGGGATGTCGGGTTGTTGATCTGTCTGCCGATTACCGGCTGAGAGATCGAGATGTTTACGAACATTGGTATCAGCCGCACTCCAGTCCGGAGCTTTTTGCCGAGGCAGTCTATGGATTGCCTGAGCGCTATCGTGACCAACTTCAACATTCTCGCCTCGTGGCTAACCCCGGATGTTATCCAACCAGCGTCATTCTTGCATTGTCTCCTTTGCTCGAACACCAACTGATCGATGTGCGGACTCTGATTATCGACAGTAAATCCGGAACCAGTGGGGCAGGCCGCGGTCTGAAGGAGGGGTCTCTTTTCTGCGAGGTCAATGAGGGGTTTAAGGCCTATGGTGTTGCCAGTCATCGCCACACGCCGGAGATTGAACAGGAACTGAGCCAGCTTGCCGGTTTTGAGGTGCGGATCAATTTTACCCCCCACTTGCTTCCGGTAAATCGTGGCATTCTCTCGACCTGTTATGCCTCACTGGTGAAAGCACAAACTACCGCCGAGTTACTGACAATCTTCGCACAGAGATATGCCGGAGAGCCTTTCGTGCGGGTGCTTAAAGAGGGAGTTCTGCCTAATATTGCTCATGTTCGTGGAACGAACTTCTGTGATATCGGGCTGGTTGCCGATGCACGTACAGGTCGCGCAGTTGTTATTTCTGTTATTGATAATCTGGTCAAAGGAGCTGCCGGCCAGGCGGTTCAGAATATGAATCTGATGTATGGTTTCAGCGAAACACAGGGTTTAGGGATTGTGCCGGCATTTCCTTGATTAGTGTATAATGTTCCCCGTACATTTTGTGCAGGTCCTTTACTGAAGATTTGAGCTGGTGAATTCATGCTGGAGCAGGGACAAATCATTGCAGATTGCACAGTAATTCGGTTCTTGGCGGAGTACGACTCCCGCCATGAATATCTGGTCATGTCTGCACAGGGGGAAATGAAGCTGGTCCAGTTCCGGGACTCTGCCAACTGGGGGCGTTCACTGCGACAGGCATTCCATGACCAGATAGAGAGCCTTTCCTCTCTGGATATTTCCTCTGCATGTGTGCCGATTCGGGCGATTGAAGAAGAAGGAGAGCTTTATTGCCTTTATCCGCTGCCACCTGGTGTGCCTCTGCAGGAAGCGTTGACCGAAGAGATGTCTGCCCGCGCGGCAGTTGAATTGATCCGTGACCTTGCTGAATTGCTCGGACCGGCTCATCGACAGCACCTGTTTCATGGGGGGTTGTCACCCCATACGATCTATCTTGAACATGGCCGTCCCTGGCTTGCCGATTTTTCTCTGGCTTCTCTGGTTGCTTTCGATTACCGATCCGGTGTTGAAGTGGAGTACGCCAGTCCCGAGCAGATACGTGGCGAATCTCCCGGGGTTGCAGCTGATATATACAGCCTCGGGTGCCTGCTTTATGCTCTTCTGACAGGGCGATCGCCATTTTCCGGTGTTGACGCATTTACTGTCGGCATGCAGCATCTTAATGACAGCTTTCCAGCATTGCCTCCACCTTTGGCTTTTTGCTCGGAACTGCTTGACGGTATGACGATCAAGGTGGCCGGTGAACGCCTGACGATTGAGCAGGTCCGAGACCAGACAAGCTTACTCTTGAGTCAGAGCGCACTTGATCAGGTGCCACCACGGGCAGAGCTGGACCCCCCGCCCCCCGCCAGAGACGCTGATACGACCGAGGATGCCATGGCCGCGGTTGCTCGCATTGAAGATCAACTGCGTGAACTTGAGTCGGAGTCTGCAGCTATGGGAGCGGTCAGTGATAGTCGACAACAGGAAGAGGATCTCCCAGTTACTCCCTCGTCGGCTGGCCCTAAAAAAGGTGGCCTGGCGGCCAGTCGAACCTTCTTTCTTGGCGTTGGTATTATTGTCGGTGTCTGCCTGGGTGCCCTTGCCTTCGATTTTTTTCTGAACCGACTTGACCCCGGCGTTACTCCCCAGGTTTACTCCGTTGCTACTGTTGCGCCCGATTTTGACGCCGTTGCGCGTTTCTGGCTGAAAGGCGATCTGGTTGCAACGGAACGGGAGCTGGAGCGTTTATTGACGAATTTTCCTGAACATCCTCAGGTATACAATAATCTGGCTGCGGTGGCAGCGGCTCGTGGAGAGGTAGAAGTGGCGCGGGGTTGGTTGGAGCAGGCCCTTGCGCTTGATGCTCAGGCCGCCGTAATTTATCGCAATCTGAGGGACGTCTATGTTGAGATGGCTCGCGACTCCTATGGCCGTGCTCTCCAGCTTGATCATCCACAGGCGACATTACAACTGGATCTCTTTTCAAACCAGGGGGTTGTGTCCTGGCCAGTGGGAGCGGACACGATTCTTGCCCGGGTTTATGATGACGATCAACGTGGTTTTAGTGCAGAAAAACAACCAGATCCGATCGCCTCTGCTGAAACGGATTTTATCGCTGAGGATGATACCGAAATAGCAGCGGAAGATCAGGAAATATCAGAGGTCGAATCCTTGTCGGAAGTTGAAATGGCGCCGGTTTCAGCTTTGCGTGAAGCTGACGCGCCATTGACTGATACAGCGGCGGAGACAGTTCCAGCTCATGAGACTGAACCGGCAAGAGTTGAGGAAATTGAAGATCCGGTTCTGTTTCTTCATCGCTGGGCTGAAGCCTGGTCAGATCAGAATGTAGAGAAGTATCTGTCATTTTATAGTGAAGATTTTATTCCCGCAGGGGGGCTCGATTATGGCGAGTGGTTAGCACAACGCCGTGAGCGGTTGCAGCGTCCGGATGTAATCAGCGTTACGCTCGCTGACTTTGATTTACGTGAGGAGACTGACGACCTTCTTCAGATCGAAGTCATACAGGATTATCACAGTGAGCGTTATTCCGATCGCACCAGGAAGCTGTTTGATCTGCGCCGTGAGTCACACAGTTGGAACATTGAGCGTGAGCGATCGCTGGAGTTGATTTATCGATGATCAGGACGATTGTCTGTGCATTATTGCTTTTGGTATTAATTGCTGCGACCGTGGTACGCGTTGTTGCGCTGTGGCCCCAGCCCGCGTATATCGATTCTCCTGAGCAGGTTATCCCCATTAACGACTTTGCTCCCGGCGTTCATCTGTTGTCCCCCTCTACCGGCACCGAGCTGCTTGAGCGTCTGGAACCTCGGTTCGAGCGCTTGGCCGATGATTACGAGGCTATGTTGTTGCGGGGGTTGCTCTTGTTTCAGGCGGGAAAGATTGATGAGGCAATATCTCAACTGAAGTCGCTTACTCGTGTTGCGCCGCGCTTCGAACTCGCCCATCTCGTTTATGGGGACTTGCTGCTGGCACGTATTGCGCCGTTAGAAACAATCGGTTCGGCCGCTCCCACTGGACCTGGTGACACAAACCGTCAACAACGCCTTGAAGAATTGCGCAGTGAGGCCCGGGCACGTCTGCAGGGGTATTTGTCTCTGTTAAATACCGACCGTGTGCCAGATTCTTTGATTACTCTGGGTGAGAATACACCCTATGCTCTGGTGATCGATAAAAGTAAGAATCGTCTTTACGTTTTCAGTAACCAGGGTCCCGGAGCTGCACCTCGGCTTGTAGATGATTTTTATATTGTTCTGGGGCAGAAGGTCGGCGATAAAATGGTCGAAGGAGATCTCAGAACGCCGACAGGAACCTATTTTGTTACCAGCTATCTGGCTCCTGAATTACTCCCGTCCCTTTATGGTAACGGCGCCTTTCCGATCAATTATCCCAATGAATATGACCGGCGTAAACAAAAGACCGGATTCGGTATCTGGCTCCACGGAACGGATCGCTCCCTGTTCAGTCGTCCCCCGCTTGACAGTGAGGGGTGCGTCGTCCTGACCAACGAGGAATTCGATCGCATTCGGCAATATATCGTCATCGGGCGCACTCCAGTCATTATCAGTGAAGAACTTGAGTGGATTGCAAAAAACGATTGGCAGGATCTGAAGAGTACCATCAACATGGTTATTAAACAGTGGCGGCAACATTGGGAAGGCGGAGATCTGAAGCCCTACCTCGACATGTATTCAAAAGATTTCTGGACGTCTCAGCATGATTACGATAGTTGGGGAACCTACAAACAGCAGGTTTTTGCAGGTAAAACCTATCAGCAGATCAAAATCAGTGACTTGTCCCTCTATGGCTATCCGCGCGATGGTGACGCTGCTCCACTAATTGTGGCTAACTTTGTCCAGCACTATCGGTCGAATAACTTTAACGGTGATATGCGCAAGCGGCTCTACCTGATTAAAGAACAGGATCAGTGGAAGGTTGTCTACGAGGGGCGTCAATAGGTGCCGGCGTGAAGGGCAATCTTCCCGGTCTTGTTTATCTGGAGCGCTATTGTAATGAAGGCACGCGTAGTTACAGTCGCCATGCTGCGTATACGGAAGCCTGGGACACCTATCGACCCGAAAACTTCAAGCCTTGTTTTGAACTTCCCTGCTTTATTCTTCCCGCTGCGGAACTGAACACCTATTTTGCAAATCCTTCCGAGCCACTGCTGGACTTGTACTGTCTGCGTGACGGCTTCCGCTTCTGTGTCCACCCGCAGGTTCTAAAAACGGATGCAGGGGATGACTATGTACGCCACCTGCTTGTTTACGGCCGCTCTCATGCCCCCCTTCGAGTATCTCCAAGCTCGTCGACAAGAACTCTATTTGTACGTGACCAGACGCCACATCACGCGCTTAAAGTACATTTCCCCTATCGTATCTCCCGCTACGGACGCAAAATGCGTGATGAAGTGATTGAGCAGGCGATCAATGTTTCGCATGAGCTTGAGGCCAACATAGAAAAGTTTGATGATCGTTTCGCTTTTTTGCGTGAAGTTATTGGTATTTCTTTTAAAAATCGAACGCCGCAATTGCCCCGTGGTGAGCACTGGGGTTATCTGGTCAGGGACATGCGCCCCTTTCCGTTGACAGATTTGAACGTCTCTCTGGTGCCGGGTTTTGCCCTTTATGGAAAAGACATCGGTGAACGGCAATCGGCGCCCCTGTTGCCCCTGTTGATCGGGCAACGTGACCCTCTTGACTATGTACTTGAGCAGATCATGCTGCCGATACTGCGTCACTGGGTCAGCGCTTTTTTACATCTGGGTTATATGCTGGAGCCGCATGGGCAGAATGTTTTGCTGGAGATCAATGACAATAACGACATCAAACGAATTGTCCATCGCGATCTCAGTGTCGGTATCGATATGCGCCGCCGCCGGTTCCTGAACCTGGCGGAAAAACATATCAATGATTATAACCGCATGGAAACGGGGCACTTCGCCAGTATCGCCTATGACAAATTCATGGGGGCACATTTTTTTGAGGAAATTGTTTCCCTGTGCCATCGTACCTATGGCGTTTCAGCTGACTCGTTTCGACGCCCATGCCGTGATGAATTTTTGCGTCTGTTTCCCGAACATCAGAACTACTTTCCCTCTTCAGTTCAATATTTCAGCGAGGAATACGATCAGTTCGGAAAACCCGGTTTTCATGACACACAACATCCCCCTGTCTGGCGTCCGGAGTTTTAAATCCATAGAGAATCTCACCGGAATGATGAGTCGCAGTGTCTGTTTTTAAAGTGCCACGCAAGCAATCAGCTTCTCCGACATGAGGCTTGCACAGTGCTCGAAAGCGATTGACAAGAGGGGTCAACTATGATTTTCTAGGTCGCTATTTGAACGATTCTGGATGTGGTTGATGTGGATAAATGATTTTGATTTTTCTTTGCCGGACGAACTGATCGCGCAAGCTCCGGCCCAGCGTCGTGATGCTTCGCGACTGATGTGTGTAGAGCGCTGTTCAGACACAGTTTTTTCTCGACAGTTTGTTGATATTGTGGAGGCTTTTCGTCCCGGGGATGTTCTGGTGATTAATGATACCCAGGTGATCCCCGCGCGATTGTATGGTAAAAAACCGAGTGGCGGTCAGGTCGAAGTGCTGCTCGTGCGACGATATCCGGAGTCTTCACAGAAAGAAGATTGGTTGTGTCTGACAAGGAGCGCAAAACCACTAGCTGTCGGTACTCACATTCAGTTTGACTCACGTCTGTCGGCAGAAATACTCGAAGCACGGGATGAATTTCTCCGGCACGTGCGGTTTTCTTGTCGTGATGATTTTCTCGAGGTGGTCGATGAGATTGGGCATCTTCCCCTCCCTCCGTATATCAGGCGGCCTGACACGGTTGAAGATCGATCCCGTTATCAGACGGTTTTTGCCCGGCAGAAGGGTGCTGTCGCAGCGCCGACAGCGGGTCTTCATTTTACCGAAGAGATCCTCCAGCAGATCCGCTCCAGAGGTGTCGAGGTGTGTACTCTGACCCTGCACGTTGGCCCGGGAACTTTTCTGCCGGTTCGAGTCGAAGATGTACGTGAACACAAAATGCACTCGGAATATTATGCCATTCCGCAAGAGACGGCGACTATTGTCAACCAGGCGCGAAAAAATGGCGGACGCGTTTTTGCTTTGGGGACTACGGTCACCAGGGCCCTTGAAACAGCGGCAACGGCTGGCGGATGCCTCCGTGAAGCTTGTGGCGACAGTGATATTTTCATTGTTCCCGGCTACGACTTTAAAATCGTTGATGCGCTGATCACCAATTTTCACTTGCCAAAATCAACGTTGTTGATGCTGGTCAGTGCATTTGCCGGGCGAGAACGGATATTGCGTGCCTATGAACAGGCCATTGCTGAAAGATACCGATTTTTCAGCTATGGCGATTGCATGTTGATTTTGTAAATTTGTAGCGGAGCACGATGATATCGGATTTTCGGTTTGACCTGTTAGCGCAGGATCAAGCGACTCAGGCGCGGCACGGGCGCATTCATACGGCTCGAGGCTGTATAGAAACGCCGATTTTCATGCCCGTTGGTACCCAGGGTACGGTGAAGGGTGTATTGCCGGAGACTCTCAAAGAGATAGGTACTCAGATTGTTCTGGCCAATACCTACCATCTCTATCTGCGTCCCGGCCACCGTCTGGTTCAACAGCTTGGTGGCTTGCACCGGTTTATGAACTGGGATCGACCGATTTTGACCGACAGCGGCGGCTTTCAAGTTTTCAGCCTCGGCGATTTACGCAAGATTACCGAGGATGGTGCTGAGTTTCGCTCTCATCTGGATGGCAGCAGGCATCAGTTGACTCCGGAACTGTCGATGGAGATACAACTGGCACTTGGCTCCGATATCATCATGGTATTCGATGAGTGTATTCCGCATCCGGCGGATCGGTCTTATGTTCTTGCTTCTACCGATCGCTCGACACGCTGGGCTAAGCGGTGCCGGGCGGTGATTCCGGCGGCTTCGCAAGCGGCGTTGTTCGGAATTGTTCAGGGGGGGATGGATATGGCGCTGCGCAAGCACAGCGCCGAGCAGTTGTTTGAGATCGGCTTTGAAGGGTATGCTTTAGGGGGTCTTTCAGTAGGAGAAGAGACCTCGCTGATGTATGACATGATGGAGCACAGTTTGCCCTTGCTGCCGTCCGCATCCCCTCGCTATGTGATGGGGGTGGGGACACCCGAAAATCTGATTGAGGGTGTTGCCCGGGGCTGTGATATGTTTGACTGTGTCATGCCGACACGGAACGCGCGAAATGGCGTTCTCTTTACCCGGTTCGGCAAAGTCAGTATCAAACAGGCACGCTATCGCGACGACCCGCAACCGATCGATCCTGATTGTGGTTGTTACGTTTGCTGCAACTACAGTCGTGCCTATTTGAGTCATCTGTACCGCAGTGGGGAAGTTCTCGCCGCGGTGCTTAATACGCATCACAACCTTTACTACTATTTGCGCCTGATGAGCGAAATAAGGGAGGCGATTAGCGGCGGTTATTTTAGTGAGTATCGGCGAGTTTTTTATGCACAACGGGAGCCGTCTTAAGGGCTGCTGCCGTAACTCAATAACAACTTTTTTCTACCATTCAAGACAAGGAGAGCAAAATGATATCAGAAGCATATGCAATGGCTGAAGGTGCAGCACAAGGACAGGGTGGAGGCTATCAGGGAATCATCATGCTGGTGGCGATGTTTGCCATCTTTTATTTTTTATTGATTCGCCCACAGCAAAAACGGGCCAAACAGCATCGTGAACTGGTGAGCAATCTGAAGACCGGTGATCTGGTTGTCAGTGCCGGAGGACTTCATGGCAAAATAACGTCCGTAGAGGATTCGGTCGTTACCATGGAAATTGCCAATGGCGTTAAAATCAAAATGAATCGGGCATCAGTTACCGAGGTACGACAGTAACAGGCGACATAAATACCGTGTTATTTGCGGTTTTCTTGCACTACTAGGAGATACAACGCAGATGTCTAATAGTCTTAAGATCAGGGGGCTGGTGGTACTGTTCTGCCTACTTCTATCGCTGTTTGCACTTGTTCCGACAATGATGCGCGGTGATGTTCCTTCATGGTGGCCGGAAACCTTTGGTCCGATCCAGTTGGGGCTGGATCTGCAGGGGGGGATGCACCTGGTTCTTGGTGTGGATGTTGACAAGGCGGTTGAAAGCCGGATCGACACCATTATTGATCAGACCGATGTTCGTTTGCGGGATCAGGACATTATCTTCAAGCGGATTGAGCGCCGCCAGGGTGATCGACTGGTGATTCAGGTCTATGATGAAGATGAGGGACGCAAGGTTGATGCCCTGATGAGAGAAGAGTTTCCCGCCCTTGAGCCGGCCACGATGACAGGTGCCGGCGGATATATTGAAAAGCACTTTCGGTTAAGTGACAGCGAAATTGAAAATATCAAGGACTATGCTGTGCTCCAGGCACTGGAAACCATGCGTAACCGGGTTGACCAGTTTGGGGTGAGTGAACCCACCTTACAGCGACAGACAGGCAATCGCATCCTTATCCAGTTGCCGGGGGTGGATGACCCGGACCGAGCTATATCCCTGTTGGGGAAAACCGCACGGCTCGAATTTAAAATGGTTGATGAAACGGCCAATATTCAGGATGCACTGGCCGGCCGTTTGCCGGAAGGCACCGAGCTTCTGTATGAGCGCAGCATCAACCGTGTCACCGGGGTTGAAACGGAAATACCGCTGGTGGTGTCGAGGCAGACGGTCCTTACCGGAGATCTGCTGGCGGATGCCAATGTTCGTATCGATACACGCTTCAACGAGCCGTATGTCTCTATTGAATTCAATGCCGTCGGTGCACGTCGTTTTGACCAGATTACCGCCGCCAATGTTGGACGGCGCATGGCAATTGTGCTGGACGATACCGTTTATTCTGCTCCCGTTATCCGTGAGCGGATTTCCGGCGGCAGTGCCCAGATTTCCGGTTCATTTACCTCGCGGCAGGCGACTGACCTGGCCATTGTTCTGCGTGCCGGGTCTTTGCCGGCACCGGTAGAGATCCTTGAAAATCGTACCGTCGGTCCATCACTGGGGCAGGACTCTATCGACAGTGGTATAAAATCGATCTGGGTTGGCGCTCTGCTGGTGCTGATAGTCATCATTATCTATTACCAGTTGTCGGGTATGATCGCTATTACCGCGCTGACCATGAACCTCTTTTTTATTGCAGCCATGTTGTCTATGTTCGGGGCAACACTGACGTTGCCCGGTCTGGCCGGCATTGTTCTCACGGTCGGTATGGCTGTTGATGCCAACGTATTGATATTTGAGCGTATTCGCGAGGAACTGTTCCTTGGAAGAGCTCCGAAGCTGGCTATAGAGTCCGGTTATAGCAAGGCGTTTTCAACGATTATTGATGCCAACCTGACAACTCTTCTGGCCGCCCTGGTGTTGTTTCAGTTTGGTACGGGTCCGGTACGTGGTTTTGCCGTTACTCTCTCGATCGGGATTATTGCTTCGTTGTTTACGGCGATTTTTGTTTCCCGATTTATTTTTGACTTTTTCTTGAAAAACCGCAACGTCAAGCGGTTGAGAATATAAGGAGAAAGACGGCATGCAACTGATCAAGCCGAATATCAATATCGATTTTGTTGGCAAGCGCAAGATCGCCCTTATTGTTTCCCTGGTGTTGATTCTGGTCGGGGTTGCTTCACTGGTTCGCCACGGTGGTCCGCACTATGGAATTGACTTCGCGGGTGGTACCCTGGTTCAAGTACAATTTCAACAGCCGACAGATGCTCGTGAAATCAACGCCGCCCTTACTGACCTGGATTTAGGAACACCAGTTGTTCAGCGCTTCGGCGATGGAATAAATGAGTTTCTTATTCGTGTTGAGCGCACAACCGGTGAACTTCAGGGGGTCTCAACTGATATAACTGCGGCGCTGGAACAAGCCTACGGTAGCGGTCAGGTCGAAGTGAGGCGGGTAGAAATGGTCGGTCCACAGGTGGGGAGGGATTTGCGTAATAAAGGGATGCTGGCGATCTTTTATGCCATGCTCGGTATTCTTGCCTATATATCCTGGCGATTTGAATTTCGCTTCGCCGTTGGTGCCATTATTGCGCTGATACACGATGTCCTTATCACTTTAGGGATGTTCAGCCTGTTCGCCAAGGAGATTGATTTGCCGATTATCGCGGCGTTTCTCGCTATCATAGGCTACTCACTCAACGATACGATTATCGTTTACGATCGCATTCGTGAGAACATGGGTAAACACAACAAAGAGAGTTTCACCTTTATTCTCAATCGCAGCATCAATGAAACACTTTCCAGAACTATTATTACCTCTGGAACCACGCTACTGGTCGTATTGTCCCTGTTTGTTCTTGGCGGCGGGGTCATTCACAACTTCGCTTTTGCCATGCTAGTGGGGGTATTGGTAGGTACCTACTCATCTATTTTTGTCGCCAGTCCATTGCTGTTGCTTTGGCAAAAGAAGATGATCAAGGAGGTCAAACCGGCCTGATTGTTCGGTCTGTTGAGGTCAATGGAGTAACAATGAAGAAAGAAACAATTGTTTTTGCCCTTGTGGCTCTGATTATCGGTGTGTTGACCGGTGTGATTTATTCCAACTGGAAGCGTGATACGGCACCTCAGGCCGGTTCAGGTGGCGCTCCACCGTCAACAACCGGCGTGCCGTTGGTAAACTATCAGCAGCAGATTGCAACTCTCGAAGGGATTGTCGCACGTGAGCCGGACAATCGAAACGCCTGGGTTCAGCTGGGCAATAATTTCTTTGGCTCTGATCAGCCGATAAAGGCCATTGAGGCTTATGAAAAAGCCCTTGAGCTTGGACCGGATGATCCTGACGTTATCACCGATCAGGGAACCATGTTTCGTAGTGTCGGTTGGTATGATCGTGCCATCAGCAATTTCCAGAGAGCAGCGGAGCTGGATCCGAATCATTTACAGAGCCGCTACAACATGGGCGTCGTTTATCGCTATGACTTACAGGATTTCCCCCGTGCTATTGAGGCCTGGGAAAATTTTCTGGCTTTGAGTCCTGGCGGCAATGTGGACCAGATTCGCGCCGAGGTCGAATTTATGAAGAATCATCCGCCGATGCCCCGGAGCCCTGGTCAGTAGTTCCGTCCGCTGTCTGCTTTTTCGTTCATCGCAGATGAACATTTTTAGACATCGGAGTTATAGCAGGATCCATATGCAGCCAATTTACCATCGTCGGTGGCAGTTGCGGGCCGAGACGCCTGCCCTGTCATCGGTAAAAAACCTGGCTGATTCCCTGAATATCAGTCCCCTTCTGGCTGAAATTCTTTGTCAACGTGGCTATGACTCCCCAGCCAACGCTCTACTCTTTCTTGAACCTAAGCTCTCATCCCTTCCTGATCCTGATCTTCTCCCTGACATGGATAAAGCCTGCCGACGGTTGCAAAAAGCCTTGTTAACAGGTGAAAAAATAACCGTTCATGGCGATTACGACGTTGATGGAATCAGTGGTTGTGCGCTGCTGGTTGAAGTGCTTCGTTCTTATGGCGGCAATGTCAGTTATCATATCCCTCTGCGCCTTAAGGATGGTTACGGGTTGTCTGCCGACGCTATTCACCAGGCAGCACAGTCCGGCTGTCGGCTGATCATCTCTGTCGATTGCGGCATCAGTGCCCGTGATGAAGCGCAATTAGCCCAGGAACTCGGGATTGATCTGATTGTCACCGATCATCATCAGCCTGGAGATGAATTGCCAGTTGCAACAGCCCTTGTTAATCCGCATCTGCCTACCAATCAATTTCCGTATCCCGATCTCGCCGGTGTTGGTGTCGCTTTTTTCCTTTTGATTGCGTTGCGGAAGAGGTTGCGCCAAAGTGACTATTTTTCTTCCGGCAACGAACCTGATTTGCGCCACTTTCTGGATCTGGTGGCTCTAGGAACCATTGCTGATATTGCCCCCTTGACGGGCGTCAATCGAACTCTTGTCACTGCCGGCCTGAATCTGCTGGAAAAGAGGCCGCGACCTGGAATTGCTGCCCTTAAGACGGTGGCCGGGGTCACATCGATTAATGCAGGTGTGGTGGGCTTCCGCCTGGCTCCACGGCTTAATGCCGCCGGCCGACTCGAAGATGCAACCCTCGGAGTTCAGTTGCTGCTAGGTGAAAAGGGCGCTGCCCTTGAGTCTGCCGCGCAGCAGCTTGATCGCTTCAATCAGGAACGTCAGACTCTGGAAAAAAAAGTTCTGGATGAAGCCATAGAGCGAATCGAACAGGGCGGAAGTCAGTGCAGCTCAATCGTGCTTGCCAGTTCAGCGTGGCATTCCGGGGTGATTGGTATTGTTGCCAGTCGCCTGGTGGAACGCTATCATCGTCCAACCTTTCTCATTGCTGTGGAAGAGGGAATTGGCAAAGGTTCCGGGCGTTCAATCAAAGGTTATGATCTCTATCTGGCATTACGACAATGTAGTGATCTTCTCGACGGTTTTGGTGGGCATACCATGGCCGCGGGGTTGACAGTGAAAGAAGAGAACCTGACCGCCTTTGCGCAGCGTTTTGAAGAGGTTGCCGAGGTCCGTCTGACAGACGACATGTATCTGCCGATAATAGAATATGACAATGAATGTTCTCTGGATATCTGGTCAGTTGACCTGGTGCAGGAATTGACGGCTCTGGGACCCTTTGGTGCCGGGAATCCACAACCTCAGTTCGTCAGCCGCGGTTGTCAGGTTAAAAATTGCACTCTTGTTGCTGAGAAGCATCTGAAGTTTTCTGTTGTGCAGAATGATGTCGCACTGCCAGCCATCGCCTTTGGTTGCTCTGAGCGTTTCAGTGAGTGCTCTGGTATGCTGGATATACTGTATCGACCACAGATAAATGAATGGCGGGGAACCACACAAATACAGATGCAGATTGTTGATTTTTATAGGACGGAACAATAATGCTGCTTTCTTCAGAACAGATGATTGGCTGCCAACAGCTTCTCGCAACGACGGTTGGAACTGTTGTCGCCGATGAACCCCTTTGTCGACACAATAGCTGGCAAATTGGCGGTCCGGCAGATCTGTTTGTTCAACCGGAGAACCCTGCGCAGGTCGCAACGGTCATGGCTCTGGTAAAGAAGTATCTACTTCCGCTGGTTGTTATCGGTCAGGGCACCAACCTGCTGTTTGACGATGCCGGAGTCCGTGGTGTGGTGATGAAGATCGGTTCGCAGATGGACAGCATAACCATTGCCGGTAACCGCATCGTCGCCGGTGGAGGTGCCTGGGTGCCACAGGTGGCACGCCGGGCCATGCGGGCGGGGCTCGCCGGTCTGGAGCACTGCATCGGTATTCCCGGCACCCTGGGAGGGCTGGTGATGATGAACGGCGGTAGTCACCGTCGCGGTATCGGCGAACACGTAATCTCTGTGACCGTGGTGGAAAAGGATGGATCCATCAGTAGATTAACCGCGGCAGACTGTCAGTTTGGCTATCGGTCCAGTTCCCTGCAGCGCCGTGGTGCGGTCATTGTGGAAGTGGTGCTGGAATGTCCCCGTGGCGATGTTGGTTATATCCGCCGCGAGATGCTGTTGGATCTGCGTACCCGGAACGGGAAATTTCCCCGTAAGCAGCCCAACTGCGGATCGGTGTTTTTAAGTACCAGTGAAATGCACGCCACCGTAGGTCCTCCAGGCAAGATAATCGAAGACGTCGGCCTCAAAGGTCTGCGGTGCGGTGCGGCAGAAGTATCAAGGCAGCATGCCAATTTTATTGTCAATCTTGGTGGGGCGTCTTCTGCCGACGTTCTCAAGCTGATCTCCCGGATTCGCAGGGTCATTCGCGATCAGCTCAACTTTGATCTGCGTTGTGAGGTGCGCTATGTCAGTCCAACCGGGGAGATCTGTCCGGCCGACCAGGTTGCGGATCGGTTGTATCCGGCAGGGTAGGGGCGGTTCATGAACCGCCCGATTGTTTAATATCAACATCAACATCAACACCAAGGTCGCGGGGTCGCGGCCCCGCACGCCGCCATACTCTTTTGTCATGCCACAAAAGAGTATGCAGAAAAAGGCACCCATGCTCCTGGTCCGCTGACGCGGATACCGGTCAGCAAGC